>JADLDC010000302.1 GCA_020846885.1 Acidobacteriota bacterium
AAGAGAACGGTTGGGTAAAGGTGGTGGACTCATTCGCCGGCGAGATACCGATAGTTGGAATGTTCACCGGATATTTCTTCAATCCGTCGTACGTGGTTTCAAAGATCGACGGGACACCCGTTGCCCGCCTTCAAAAGCAGCCCGCGTTCTTTGAAGGCAAATTTCGGTTGACCCAGCTCAGCCCGATGAGCGATGAAGACGAAACTCGGGTGCTTCTTGGTGTACTGACAATGACCTTACTCGAACGTTCAAGGGGGTAAATGACCGTATTTGGTAAAGACGAATGGAAAGAGTTTTTTGCGAAGCTTTACACTAAGGCCGACTCGACCGATCTGCTAAGCCGCGCCGCCTCGGTCGCCTTCTACTTTTCATTTGCCTTGTTCCCGCTCCTGCTGTTCCTGGTTACGCTGGCCGGGCTTGTGCTCGGAAACACGGAAAGTTTGAAAAGCGATCTCTATCGCTATCTGTTCCAGATAATGCCTTTGTCCGCTTTCAGCCTTGTGCGGGATACCCTGGAAGAGATCATTGAGAGCAGTTCGAGCGGAAAATTGACCATCGGGATCTTTATCACTCTGTGGTCCGCGTCAGCCGGCGTCGATACGCTTCGAACGGCGTTAAACGCGATCTACGAACTGAGGGAAACAAGATCGTGGTGGAGAACAAAGCTGCAGTCGTTGCTGCTGACATTCCTGTTCATTACCATCCTGACGTTCGCGATGATCGCCGTTTCGACGGGATGGGAACTGCTTGGCAGGCTTGTCGAATTAGCCAGCCTGGACATCGATTCGCCCATCTTTTTCGGCATTGTCCATTGGCTGTTGATATTGGCCGTACTCCTGTTTACCAGCGAGGTCATATACAGCTGGATACCGTGCCACCCGAAATTCCATTGGGTTTGGCTTACATACGGTTCTGTGGTGGCGATCTTGCTATGGCTTGCGTCTTCCGGCGGATTCCGATTGTATCTGCATTATTTTAATACCTATAATCGGACGTACGGATCTCTTGGGGCCGTGATCATTTTGATGCTTTGGATGTTTTTGAGCGGGACGAGCATACTTATCGGCGGTGCCATCAACTCCGTTTTGGCAGAAATGGCCGCGGATCGCAAGCAGGCCCCGACCGAAGCGGCGAACTCGTAGAACACCTTTGATTAGAATTATTTAGAACGCTTTCTTTATCTAATACATGAACTTATGTCGTTAATGTTAGCTGAAATATTGGAACAGCCCGCTGTACTGCAAAGGACCATCGACGCCGAACGCGAAAAGATGACTCGCCTGGGCGATTTTCTCAGGCAGAAAGATATCGATCTGATCGTCATCGCTGCCCGCGGAAGTTCAGATAATGCTGCGCTTTTTGGCCGCTATCTGCTTGAGATGACCACAGGTATCCCCGTGTCGTTGTCTGCACCTTCGGTCTATACGCTTTATAACGCGAAGCTTCGGCTTAACCGGGCGTTGGTTATTGGCGTCTCGCAATCCGGTGAAGGTGTTGACATCAATCTGGTGCTTGAGCGGGCAAAGGATGCCGGGGCGTTCACGGTCGGCATCACAAACGAAGCCGAGTCAACGATGGCGCGTTTGGCGGACGAAACGCTGCTTATCCACGCCGGGCGTGAAAAGTCTGTGGCCGCGACCAAAACATATACGGGGCAAATGCTCCATTTCTATATGCTCGCGGCGGCGATAGGTGATAAACGTATTGATTATTATAGGATACCGGAATTTACCGAGAAAGCACTTGAGCTTCGCCCGGCTGTTGAGGAAATGGTTCAACGGTACGCGTTCATGGAAAACTGTGTCGTGGTCGGCAGGGGTGTGAATTACGGAAACTCATATGAGCTGGCGCTGAAACTGATGGAAACGTGCTATGTGGTCGCCGAAAGATTCTCATCGGCGGACTTTTTCCACGGCCCGCTGGCGATCGTTGAGCGCCGCTTCCCTGTTATTCTTTTCGGCCCGGCGGGCGTGACCGAGGCCGGCAATATCGATCTGCTAAAGCGGCTTAAGGAACTGCACGCCGACTGCCTTTCGATAACCAACAGCAGCGAGATCGCATCGCTTTCTGCGAGAAGCCTCACATTGCCGTCCGATATTGATGAGATACTTACCCCCATCCCGTTCGTGGCCCCGGCCCAAATGTTTGCGGCGTATCTATCTGTGGCTAAGGGACTCGACCCTGACGCACCGCGATCGCTGACAAAGGTCACAAAGACGATCTGACAAATTGGCGATCCGATCGATCGGACTAGCAGATCGTTTTAATTCAATCGCGCGTACTTTTGTGGCCTTTGTGTGTTCAACTTCGTGTTCTTTGTGTTAAAAGCACCGCTAAACACAAAGGCCGCAAAGGGCGGACACAAAGTTCGCAAAGAGAAAAGATCCCCACGAAGCTACTTATTAATTATCTGTTACAGGGCACTAGACCGTTGAGACGGCCCGAAGCAATGCTTCGCGCATTTCGCCCGCCGAACGCCAGCGAAGGTCTACCTGTTTGGCGAGTGCGGTCTCGAAAACGGCCGCAACACGAAGCGGCACGTCCGGGATCCGCGAAGTAATGGGGATGATCGGTTTCTCAAAGATGGCCTTCACGGTCTCGGAGATACCGGCATTGGGTGAAATATCGAGTGCGTGGGCACCGGTAAGAAGGCTGTAAGCCGTCATACCGATCGCATAGATATCGGACGGCGGCCGAACTTCCTTAAAATCACGGACCTGTTCGGGCGGCATATACGCGATCGTGCCGGCGACGTCACCAACCATGGTCACACCGCTCATTCCGGTCTGCTTGTAGCTTTTTGACAGGCCAAAATCGGTAAGTTTCGAAACATAGCCCGGATAGCTGCCGTTCACGAGGATGTTCTGTTCCTTGATATCGCGGTGAACAAACCCCTTTCCGTGAGCAAAATCGAGTGCCGCAAGCGTTTGCTCGATGATCTTCGCTACTTCCTTATAGCTGAGTTTTCCGCCGCGGACCTTTGCCAGCTTTGACGCGTCCATGCCGCTGACATATTCGGTCACAAGGAATACGATGCCGTTATGCGTTCCGTGCTCGATGTAGCTGACAATGTGCGGATGCTGCAGCGATGCGGCAACCTCAATCTCACGCATGAACCGCTTTAGCGACTGTTCGCTGACCGCAACCTCGGGCAGCAGCGTCTTTATCGCGACGGCCTGGCCGTCCTTTTCCGAGCGGGCCAACATAACGCTTCCCATTCCGCCCTGGCCGAGGACACGCATCATTTGATAGCCCGGTATCGGCTGCGGGTTCTGGCGAAGCTTTTCGCGGCAATCGTCGCACACGAACGAAAGCTTTGCGTCGGGCCTTGATGCCTCGGCATTGGAAGGAACACCGCAATTGAGGCAAAGGACGGTGATAAGAGACGGCTCGGTCTTGTCGATCCTCGCATACGGCTCGAACGGCAACTCGCTCGGTTCGGCAGCAACCTCGACCTCCAGAACGGTCTCGCCGCCCTGAATGCGGTCACCGTGTTTAAGATGAGCAGTCTCAACCCGTATCCCGTTTACAAATGTCCCGTTCGTCGAATCAAGATCGCGAAGAAAGCATTGCGGCGGAGCGATCTCAAGAATGCAGTGGTGGCGCGAGAAAAAACGGTCGTGCGGCAGGCAAAATTGAGCATCCTCGCTTCGCCCGATCATGAATGTATCGTGCTGATCAAATGTGAAGGCGCGTCCGG
>JADLDC010000303.1 GCA_020846885.1 Acidobacteriota bacterium
GATACATCTGTTACCCAGATCACTACTTATTCACCAGTTGCTTAAACCAATGATTCCATTATCCTCACTATGGACTCTCGATCATACTCACACGCGGAACTGAGGCAGGTCCACGCCCTTTCCGACCAACATCTAACCAACGAATTCTTCGATCGCGAAAGTGTTCTGATCGTAGATGACTCACCGACGGTGCGTGCAAGCTTGCTGCGCCTGTTAAAGCAGCAATACGAATGTTCAGAGGCCGCGAATGTGGCGGAAGCACTCGAAAAGCTGAAGGCAGCGCCCGTCAGCCTCGTCATAACCGACGTGATAATGCCCGGCCTTTCGGGTGTCGAACTGCTGCGCATTGTCATGGACCGTTATCCGCAAACCGCGGTGATCGTTGTGTCCAGCGTTGATAGGCCGCAGCGGGCCCTTGACGCGGTGCGGCTCGGTGCGTTCGATTACTTGATCAAGCCATGTGACGAAGAGGTGCTTGAGTTGACCGTTGCCCGAGCGCTGGAGCGCCGCCGTCTGCTGATCAACGCCGCAAAGTACAAGACCGATCTCGAAGAGCGCAACCGCGAACTCTCTGAGCGCAAGGCGCACCTTGAACGCCTGCAGGCGGAGATCGTTCATAACGAAAAAATGGCGTCGATCGGGAAACTGGCGGCGGGCATCGCACACGAGATCAACAATCCGGTAGGATTCGTTTCGGGCAATCTCGAATTTCTGGGCCAATGCGTCAACGATCTGATCCGGTTGATCAACCTGTACGGCGAGGCCGGCCTGCCTGAACCGGTTGCGTCGGCGGCAGCGGAGCTGAAACAGCAGATAGATTACGACCGGATGACCGTTGACCTGACTGAGGCCTTGAGCGATTGTCAGGCCGGCGTCGGCCGCGTGCGCGAGATCGTACAAAACCTACGTACGTTCTCGCGGCTTGACGAGGCCGAATTGAAACGTACCGATGTACACGAAGGGCTGGACTCTACGATCAGGCTTCTTTCACGATATTTCAGCGGCGGCGGAGCATCGCTTGTTCGGCAGTACGGCGACGTGCCGGAGATAGATGCGTTCTCAGCCAGGCTAAATCAGGTTTGGATGAATCTATTGGTCAACGCCGCACAGGCGATCGGCAAGGGACCCGGGGAAGTATGCGTTCGCACATTTTCGAAAGAAGGGTCCGTCGTCGTCTCGGTCTCAGATACGGGTTCCGGCATCGCCCGTGAAGACCTGAACAGAATTTTTGATCCATTCTTTACCACCAAGCCGGTGGGCGAAGGATCGGGCCTCGGGCTGTCTATCGCGTTCGGAATCGTTGAACGCCATAACGGCCGCATCGAGGTCCAGAGCGAACCAGGGAAGGGAACCACCTTTAACGTAATTCTTCCGCAACAAATGGACGCCGCGGCGGAAACGCGGGCGGCCGCCTGATAGAACTTTCACATCTGCGAAGAGATCAATTGTCAGAACATCCTGGACCTCACGAGGAGATAAATGCAATACAAAATACTTTTTGTTGACGACGAGACCGCAAACCTTCGGCTGCTTGAACGCCTGTTTCGCAACAGCTATGACATTTACACCGCCTCCACCGGTGACGAGGCGCTTGACCTGTTGTCGGTCCACGACATCGCTCTCATTGTTTCTGACCAGCGGATGCCTGGCATGACCGGGCTCGAATTTCTAAAGCTCGCCGCCGAACGGCGGCCGCAAACGGTGCGAATAATCCTGACCGGTTACACGGATGCTAACGATCTTGTTGATGCGATCAACTCGGGTGTCGTGTACAAATACGTCACAAAACCCTGGGTCAACGAAGAGCTAAAACAGACGGTAAAGCGTTCACTGCAGCACTATGAAAGCACGCGTGCGCAGCGGCGGCTGCAGACAGAGAACGAACGTCTGAAATCGCGGCTGAAGAGCGCGACGGACGGTTGTGTCGATATGGTCCTGACAATGCTTGAAACGCAGTTTCCAAAACTTCGCGAACACGCTGAGCGAACGGCTGCCGTGGCCGCTCTTGTCGGAGAGCGGTTTGTCGAGATGGATCGGGAAAGCCGGGAAACACTTCGGCTTGGCGCAATGCTGCATGAGGCGGTCCTGTTTACGGCACCAAGGGAAATTCGGGAAAAAGGGCAGCAGATAGACGAACACCGCACCGCGCTCGGCAAAGCTCTCGATGCGGGAGCGGCGGCGATCGACTCGGTACCCGAACTGGCCGAAGCATCGGGAGTTCTTAGATTTTTATTCGAAAGCTACGACGGCCGCGGATTCCCATTCGGTTTCGCCGGCGCTCAGATCCCTATGTCCGCCCGCATCCTTGCCGCCGCCAGCACCTACGACCAACTTCGCCAGCCAGGACCCGGCACCGACCCACTCACACACCGCGACGCCATAGATTCGCTCCGCCGCAACTCGGGAACCCGCTTTGACCCCGAAGTGATCGACGCCCTTGCCGACGTGTGCGCCTACGCCGATCTATACCAGTCCGAGGAACTTCTCACGCTTGCCTGAGCGAAAGCCGCGCAGTCAGTCTCCAAGCTGAGCAGCGTACTCGTTCGGGTATCGGAGTTGAGATCCGCCGCCCAGCCCATTTGACCGCCGGGCCATTTAACCCTACGCGTGGCGCCCTTGCCCGACGCAACGATCGAACAGATGACTATCGTCGGGCGCTAAGTTGGCTTACCAACTGCCGGTTTGTCCGAGTTGTCCGGAGTAAGCTAAGTCATTCGTCAGACCCGTAAAGATTTGGCCCTCAGTGACGTCTTTGTAGTATGGATCGTCGAACGGATGACTGAGATCACTGATGGTCTCGATGACTTTCAGCGGATCATAGTCGCGAGGCCGTTCGTTTTCCCTATCAAAGGGCGTCCGATTGTTCGGATCGCCGCTATCTCCGGGACCGGAACCGCCTGGCCCGCCGGCCGGGCCATTTGGTCCGCCGCCGCCGGAACCACCGCCACTGGGTCCGCCGCCCGGACCGCCACCGGGTCCACTGGGTCCGCCGCCCGGACCACCACCGGGCCCATTCGGTCCGCCGCCTGGGCCTCCACCGCCGCCTGGGCCATCAGGACATGGGTTGGGTTTGGCACCGTCCACGTCAAGAAAGTTGACCGGGTCGGCAAACGCATACGAGTACAGGTTCGTGTCTCTGCCGCGAAACAGGATCGGGTCTTTCGTTGTCCATCTTCCAGTACTCGCGTCGTAATCGCGGACGCCGAATCTTGTCAGGCCGGTCTGCGTATCATAGATGCCACCGGCGAAGCCGAATGGTTGGAAGCCGGGATTTGTATCTGAAAGGACAACACCGAATTCGTCATAGTCGAGGCGTTGAGCGATCGCGCCGGTCGCTGCGTCAACTACGAGCCGAACGCTTCCGACCTGATCGGTGATGATCCGATACGTCACGCCGCCGCGGATCAAGTAATCTGGAGTGTTCCTGCGGCTGCCATAAACAAAGCGGCTGACGATGTTGTTCGAGCCGTCGAGTTCGGCAACAGGCTCAAGCTGGTCCTGATACAGAAAGCCCTGCGTCAAAGTGCCGTTGAGCTTTTTACCGATTCTGCGGTTTTGCCCGTCGATCAGGTATTCGATCTGGCCTCCGCCCGGCAGAGTTACATTTCGCAGATTGCCAAGCACATCATAGCCATACGCTGTGGTGTTCGGCCCGTTCGTTTTGCTTTCGAGCTCGCCGTTGGCCGTATAGGTATAAGTGGTTGTCCCGTATTGCGTTAACCGGTCCTGCACGTCGTACACGGCATTCGTGATGCTGCCGCCGACATTAATGCTTGTACGATTGCTATTGCTGTCGTAGGCGTAAGTTACAAGCGGCTGCGGCGCACCGTTGACCGTTACTGTCGCAAGCCGGCCCGTCGGATCATAGCCGTAAGCATAGGTGGTCGTTCCCCCCGCAATGGTTTCGGTCTTTTGCGTGATCCTTCCAAGCTTGTCATAGATGTATCCGACGTCAAACAAGGTCGTTGTATTGAACTTGGCATTGTAATTCGTCGCTTCGCCAAAGCCGTTGTACGTGAACGTGTCGTTAAGATTGTTCAACGTCGAACCGGCGAGCAGTCCGGTCACCGGATCACGAGTTAGGGCAAGGCTTCCCGCATTCGTCAACAGATTATCGTTGTCGTACGTGAAGTTGACCGTGTTTGCACCATTAACACTCTGCGATGCGACGCGGAAATTGTTGTCGAAAGTATGCGAAACATTGCCCGCGACCGCGCCCGTCCACGTTTGGCGTGTCGGCAAAAAGCCGTCGTATTGATAAGCCACAATGCCGCCGCCTGGAGCGGTGATGCTGCCGAGCAAGCCGGTTGCCGCGTTGTACGCATAGCCGTACGCGCCGTTCGGCACGGTCAACGTCTGCAGGCGTCCGGCCGGATCGTAAACATAGTTGATCTCAAGCGCGTCGGGGCGCGTTATGCGGGTAATCTGGCGGTCAAGGTTGTATTCGTACGTTGTCGTGCTGTTGCCGCCGACGTTCGGGGCGGTGTATGACGCGACCAGATCGACAGGGGTATAGGTAAACGTGTGTGCCGGACGCCCTGGCGGCGTGAGTGATGTGCGGTTTCCCTTGGCGTCATAGCCGAAATCGACCGTCCGCGAATCCGCCAAAAGCCGCTGAATTTCGCGGCCCGCGGGATCGTATGCAAAAGCTGTGGTTTGATTCAACGGGTCTATGATCGACCCCAGGAATCCCGCGGGGTTGTAGGCGAGATCATATCTTCGGCCCAGCAACCCGCTGCCGCGTTCGGCCGCGATCAAGCGCCCACGTGTGTCATAGGTGAAGCTGCTTGCGAACAGGTCGCCGAACTGAAACTGTGTCGCTCGCCCCTGGGTGTCGATCACGGTTGCCGTCTGCCGGCTTTCGGGCGTGGTCAGCGCAAATGTTCGACTTGAGGCCGTAAATACCCCAATGTAGGTCCGCCCGTTGATATTGAGTGCGTCCGTTTGCGTGGTAAGGCTCAACGGGTCGGCGGGCGTTGCGAGCGCTGCCGTTCGCGTGCGGGCCGCGTTGAAATTTATCCCGCCCGGAGTTGCGATCGTTGTGTTTGTCGTGATCGGCGCCTGTAGCTTCCAACGCGGATCGCCGCCGTCCTTATCATTCCTGATCGTTCCGTCGGGAACGGTGAGTGTCGTTGTGCCATCACCACGTTCGGTAAAGAGCGACTGCGTCCCATTCGGGAAAGTATTGTTCCGCTCCCGGTCACCGGTCGCAAGGTTGTTTATCTGATATGTTGTTTGACGGTTCAGCGCTGTGTTGTGCGCGACCGAGAAATTTACGCCCTGGTCCGTCCGCGTCAGCGTTTGAAACCCCGCCGCCGGATCATCGTCCCGGATCAACCGGCCCAGCGCGTCGTAGGTAAAGGTATTCTGGTTATTCCGCGGGTCGATCTTAGTCAACATCAATCCGTCGGTAGAATATGTGAACTGATACTGCTCATTGCCGGGATTCGTGATCGTCGTCAGATAACCGTTGCTATCACGCGTGAAACTCGTAAGCTGGTTGTCCTGGGACCTGATCCCGGTCGGGTCGCCGGAGCCGTCGCGTTCGATCGTCGTTGTGTTGCCGTCGCCATCTACCACGCTCGTCAAAAGGCCCGCGCTGTCATAGTTGAATGTAGCGACAGTTGCATTCGTCAAAGTATTGACGGTGGCCAGATGCCGTCCCTGAGCGTCGAATTGGAAAAGTTCGGTGCCGTCTTCGGACGGAATGGCGATTTGAGCACCGTCAAACGTCGGCAGCGGCGATGAGACGCGGCGGATCCGGCTCTCGTCAAAATCGAATGTGAAGCCTCCCACGGAATAGATACTTCCGTCAGGAGCGAGACCTATCGAACTAAGCCGCAATTGCGCCTGTTGAGCGGGGCCGCCGTCGCCCTGTCCACCCAATTGGCCGTTTCCCGCAATGCGTCTGACTATTCCGTCAGCCCCGATGCGGCGGATCAGCCCGCCGGTAAAATTAATGTAGGAAACAAAAATGAGCGAGCCGTCCGGTTCGAGAGCCAGCGAACCTGACTCAAGTTCATTTGCGGCCCGGAAGACAAGATGGGTCTGCAACGCCGGCAGCCCGTCGGGCGAACTTCCAAAAACACCTGTGCCGGCAAAGGTTGAAATGATGCCATCCGGTGAAATTCGGCGAATGCGGTTGTTGTCCTGATCGATAAAATACACGTTACCTTCCGGGGTCGCGACCAGATCGCCCGGGTGATCGATCTGCGCCTGAAGCGCCGGCCCGCCGTCACCGCTGAAGCCGGCTGTGCCGGTGCCGGCAATGGTTGTGATAATGCCGTTCGGATCGATTCGGCGAATGCGTTGATTGAGCATATCGCTGAGATAGACGCCGCCGTCGGGCATAGGATAAAAGCGTGTGCCATTGCTTATGGCCGCATCATGGGCCGGGCCGCCGTCGCCGCTGAAGCCGTCGAGAGCCAGGCCCGCGACCCGGTGAAAAATGCCGTCGGGAGTAACGCGCCAGAGGTTGCGTCCGCCGCCGATATAAACGCTGCCATCGCGGGCAACCGCCACGCGAATGACGCCGCCGAGCTGAGCGCTAGTTGCCGGGCCGCCGTCGCCGCATGGGAAGTTTGAAGGATTGCAGCCGCCGCCGTTACCGGCGAATGTCGTAACGGTCCCATCAGGCGCGATCTTGCGAACGCGTTGATTGCCCGTATCCGCGACATATATTGTGTTGTCGGGCGCTACGGCCGTGCCATATGGATGCCTGAATCGAGCCTGGCTGAGCGGCCCGTCAAGATAGCCGGAGAGTCCGCCGCCGAATGTTTCAATTACATTGCTCACCGTTTGTACGTCACGTTTCCGGCCGTTGCCTTCAAACAGCTTTTGACCGACGACGTCGTACGCATGATGGTTACTCAAGCTCCAGCCGCCTAATGAATTCGTAGGCGCGGCGTATGTGCCAAGTAGCAGCTTCTGAACGCGGTGCAGGGCGATCTCTTCACGCCCGTTGACCGTAATCGGGACACCGTTTCCGTTGTAACCAAAAGTCGAGGTGTTCTGATAAACGACATTATAGACATTGCTGATGTCGATCGTTGCTTCCTGCTGGCCTTGCATCGTGCGTCCAAAGGCATCGAGTCCATCCCACGTGAACGTAGTGCTCTGGTTCGCCAGTGCCGGAAATGTGAACTCATGGATCTGTCCGGCGATGGACACTTTCATTTCGATGCGGACCACTGGCCCGGGCAGGGTCGATCCGCTCAGTGGAATTTGCGCCGTGTAGTTGCTGACGTTGCCGCGCGGACGGGTACTGTCATAACGCAGAAAATATGGTGTACCCGTGATATCGATCTCTTCGCTGAGCCGCTGGTCCTGCATGCCAATAATACAACCCTCTCCTTCGCACGGGTCATTTGGCCCGCCTCCGCTGCCTCCGCCGCCGCTTGCATGTCCACCGTTGGGCGGAGCACTGCCGTTGGGAGGTCCGAACCCCCAATTCGAATCCCAGGAAGAAAAATGAAGAAGCGGCACGCGCCAGAGGCTTTGATCGACGGTATAAAGCACGGCCAGCTGCTGGCGTTCCGCCAGGTCGATCCCAAGCGCGGCGTACTCGGGATCCGTTGCCGGTGTTCCATTGCCGCTTAGATCAAGATCGGCGGCACCGCCTGTGATCGACAGTATTTTTACGACGCGCCCACTAATTGACGGAAGCCAGACACCCGTTGCTTTGTCGAATGAGCCGGACGGGACGTTTATTCCGATCGGAAAGTTCAGGAAGTTCTCGTTGTACTGAACTACGGGCTGACTGAATGTCGTATCGACAGCATTGAGCGCCGTCGCTTCGTCAATGGCGTACTCAGAGGCGTACGTATAGGCGCTCAGCGGCGGCAGATCGCCGGGCATCGTTTCTGGACCATTCGCACCGACGGTGAACTCGCTTGAACGGACGTTCATCGTCGTCAGCGGGACGATGGAGTTGTCCGGCAGACGCATCGTTGCGGTTGTTCCCTGCTTGAACATGAGGCGCGTTCGCCGTGTACCGCTGCTGTCGGTGATGATCCCGCTTTCGGCAACCTGTATCAACAATGGTGAGTTCAGGTCGATCAAGGTTACATTGCCGTCGTACGGGATCATCACGACGTCTTCCACCGAATCATATTTTTGCCATTCGGCCTTTTCCTCGCGCTGGACGGGAATGAACCCGATCTTCTCGTATTTAACATTGAGCTCACCGCCGCCGTTGACGACGATGTCGAACATTCCGTCCGCCCGTGTCAGGGTTTGGCCGAGTTCCGGGTGGCCAAGAACTGTGACCTTTACTTTTGCGAGCGGCTGATTTGCCTTGTTGACTACGCGTCCGCGAAATATCGCAACACGTTCCTCTTTTATCGTTCCCGGAGAAACGCCCGTTTGGATCGCGTTTGGGCCTTCGTACAGGAATCTGGTCGCGTCAAACGGATTTGTCGCTACGGTCGGATCAACCGGTGGCGCGATCGTTGTTGGATCAGGCGGCGGCGGAACAGGGTCGGGATTGACCGTGATCTGCACGTCATCGAATGCGGTCAATGCTCCATCCCGCGCGGTTAGTCGAAGCACATAAACTCCCTGCGTGTTGAAGATCGCGGTATTTGCCGGATCGGTCGCATCGCTGAACAGGACCGTTTGCGGTCCGCTCAGCTTGGTCCATAAGGCCGGTATAGGGTTGCCGTTTCCGTCCGTTGCCGTGCCTGTCAGTGTTGCAGTGTTTGGCAGAGTGATAGCTTGATCGGGCCCCGCGTTCACACCAGGCCCCGTCGGCGTCGGCGGCGGAGCCGCGGGACATTGGGCGCGGATCAATACGACGTATCGTCGGGCCGAAGCTCGCAAAGAGAAATCAGCTGGGAGCGATGGGTTTGGTACCGTAAAGGTTGCCGTAACCGGGGCGAATGTTCCTATCGAAAACGGAGGTATATTAACCGTCGCATTGGTTGCGTTCACGACGGAAAAACCCTGCAAGCCCGCCCCAACATTCCTCGTGTCAACCGTAACAGAACCAGGCCCCGCGGTTATTGCGTCAAACCCGGCCAAACTGCCCGGGTATACTTCCGTCACCGTTAAGGTTGGGATGCATACGTTGGGTGTCGGCGTTGGTGTAAGAGTTGGCGTTGGTGTAGTAGGCGGTGTTGGCGTAGGAGTTGGTGTTGGTGTTGGTGTTGGTGTCGGTGTCGGTGTTGGCGTAGGAGTCGGTGTTGGTGTTGGTGTAGGAGTCGGAGTCGGCCCTGGTCCAGCCGGGCAGTGCCCGCTTACAAGAACGCCCCACGGACCCTTGACGGCCCGTAGGGTAAAGCCGCCCGCAGCCGACGGATCGATCATCGAAAACGAAACTGTTACCGGCCCAAACGTTCCAGCTGGGAACGCTGGGATGTTCACCATGGAGTTTGTCGCACTTTCCAGTGTTAGCGTCTGGAGTCCCGGCAATGTGTTGGTCGTGTCTACTGTGACAGTACCGGCCGCGGCTGTGATGGCTTCGAACTGATAAGTACTTCCGCGCAGAAGGTTTGTGACCGTAAGTGTAGGCATGCACGAAGGCGGCGTGGTGACCGCGAACGGCCCGAATACCGATTCAGGGGCCCAGATTGAAGTATCGCTTCGGTTCGCGGCCGAGAACACTAAATTGAATGTGCCGTGATCATAGGCAAATATTCGCGGAGTTTCGCCGACGTTATGAATAGGATGCTGAACAGCGACGCCATCGCTGGATGCGATCGCGCCGGAGGCGTCCGCGTTCCAGAAATATCCGGATGCGGCACATAGCGAAATTGACGCGGCCAGACATGCGATCGTGATTCGATAACAGAAGATCATTCCACCAGACTTCAGACCTCTCATTCCGGTTCTCCTAACAATGTGAATTTTGCCGAATGGCTATTGCCCAAACCAGCATTCGACCTTATAATCGGCTCAAAATATTGAATTTTCTGGATGTTACTTTGTTTTGTCCCCATAAATCTGGAAACAAAACGGAAATAAACCGGAAATAAACCGGAATTCTCCATCTATTTTGGCGGGTGAGATGCGCAATGGACGAAAGTAACGGCACAGGGCAGCAATTTATGTTTGCCGACTTTTGCCTTGATCCAGCTGCAGGGATCTGTACGTCCGGCGGACGGGAAGTCCATCTTGCTCAGCGGCCGTTTGAAGTTCTCGTCTTCTTGGTGGCGAATAGTGACCGCGTTGTCAGTCGCTCGGAACTTCTTGAAAGATTCTGGGACGGCCATGACGTGTATGACGACGCTCTTAGAAAGTGTGTCGGCGCGATACGCAAAGCGCTCAATGACCTGGAAAGGCCCGGACGATTCATCGAAACCCGCTATGGCGGCGGTTATCGGTTCATAGCGGATGTAGGAGTAGTTACCAAAAATGGAAATGGATCAGCCAGCGGTAATGGGACGAAACCGGAACTGCGGGCGGTCCAAGGTATGAGTGACGCCGACGAGAGCGATGAACTGCCTAATGCATCCGGTTACCTGCGCCGGGTTATTATCGCGCTTTTGGTGTTTGCGGGTTTAGGTTTGGCCCTTACCTTTTTCGTCCAAAATTATCAGCCATGGCCGTTGGAGAACGCCGGGGAGAATGCGGGCGGGCACATTCGATCGATAGCGGTCATGCCGATGAAAAATCTTACGGGCGACGCTGCGAACGAGTATTTCAGCGACGGCATTACGGATAGCATTATCAGCGAACTCTCGCGCGTCGATGGACTGCGAGTGATCTCGCGAACTTCAACGTTCGCGTTAAAGGGCCACGACATCGATCCGGTGGAAGTCGGCCAGAAATTGAATGTCGAAACATTCCTCGAAGGAAGCCTAAAAACGAAAGGAGATATCCTCAACGTAGATGTCCGTTTGATAAGCACGCGTGACGGCAGCGTTTTGTGGTCGAGTGCGAACTTTGAACGACCGGTGGCCGCGGCATATGAATTGCAGGACGTTGTTCTATGCGATCTTGCCAACAGGATACGGGAGGGGGCGTGCGAAGGCCGGGCCACGCAAAACACAGTCAGTTCTGATGCGTATCAGGCCTATCTTAAGGGTCGTTTCCAATGGAATAAACGCACGGCCGAAGGCATAAGAAGGAGCATCGAGGAATATGACCGGGCGATCGCATTCGACCCCGGCTACGCGCTTCCATACGCTGGATTGGCGGAAAGTTACGTCCAAGGCGTTTGGCACGTTCCCTTTACGGCCAAGGACGTTTTGCCCAAAGCTGAAGCCGCAGCGTTAAAGGCGATCAGCCTAAATGACAACCTCGCGGAGGCACACACTGCGCTTGCGAGTGTTTACGGCCTGCAATGGCGCTGGGCAGATGCCGACCACGAACTCCGCCGGGCGCTTGAGATCAACCCTCGATATGCGCGTGCGCATCACGTTCAGGCATTCGCTTTCGCGACGCTGGGGCAACAAGAGGAGGCGC
>JADLDC010000304.1 GCA_020846885.1 Acidobacteriota bacterium
CGTACTCGATCGCCCAAAAACATCTTGCTCCGATCATCGAATTTGAGCCGGACGCGCTTGTTCTTGGGTGCACGCATTATCCGATCCTGCGGGATGTTATTCGCGAGACCGTTGGCGGGAATGTTGCACTCATTGATTCCGGCGAGGCGGCGGCAGAGGAAACCGCATCGCTTCTTGCGGAACGCGGCATCGCGAGTGATGAGGTTTTCGAGGGGCCGCGGCAGCTGTGCGATGACCTTGATCATTTTTACGTGACAGATGCGGCGGACAGGTTTGCCCGCGTAGCCGAACGATTTTTGGGTTCGCCGCCCTCGCGGATCGAGGCGGTCGAAGTTTACGGTGTCGATATGCTTGGTGTTGGAGGTTAGCCGCGAAGGCTATCTGAGAAGCTGTCAAATAGATCTGACATGACGTTTCTTAGTTCCAAATTCAGATCTCCTCATCTTCTTTCGGTGGTTGGTTGCCTTTTTACCGCTGAATATGATGAAGAAGAATAACGAATAAGATGAACAAGACTTTTCAGACATCCTCGACGGTAGATTATGACTTATATCAGATTGGACGGGCGGTCGTTTGACCAGCTCAGGAATACAAAAATAACCACGAACATTTCGCCATATGCGGAAGGTTCGGCGTTGATCGAGGTCGGCGGGACGAAGGTGATCTGCACGGCGTCGGTCGAAGACCGCGTACCGTTCTTTCTTCGAAACAAGGGCGTTGGATGGGTGACGGCCGAGTACGCAATGCTGCCGCGGGCTACGAGTACGCGGACACAACGCGAAACAATGCGCCCGTCGGGCCGTTCGCAGGAGATTCAACGCCTGATCGGCCGGAGCCTGCGGGCCATTGTCGATACCTCGCTGCTGGGCGAGCGGCAGGTCACGCTTGATTGCGATGTGATACAGGCCGACGGCGGGACGCGTTGTGCTTCTATCACAGGTGCATACGTCGCATTGGCCCTTGCCTGCCGGAAGCTTCTGAAACAAGGTTCGATAAAGACTTCGCCCATCCTGAGCGAGGTTGCGGCCGTCAGCGTCGGGATAATTGAAGGAAATTCGATACTGGACCTTGCGTACGCCGAAGATTCGAACGCCGATGTTGATATGAATATCGTCTGCACCGGTGCCGGAAAATTTATCGAGCTTCAGGGTACGGCCGAACGCGAACCATTTTCGCGCGAGCAAATGGATGAAATGCTGGCGCTGGCCGAGATCGGGATCAATAAATTGTTCGAGATACAGCGGAATGCACTTAGTGCTTAGGCCGGTGTGAACCTGTGGTAAATTAAACCGGATGGGGCTTCCTCAGAAAAAACCAAAGTTTGTTTCGCCGGAGGAATATCTTGCGTTTGAGCGCGATGCTGTAGACAAGCATGAGTATTTCAATGGCGAGATATTCGCTATGGCTGGGGCAGGTAAACGACATAATCTGATTGCCGCAAACCTGATCCGCTTGATCGGGAATCAACTTGTTGATCGAGTGTGCAATGTTTATGGCAGCGACATGCGGGTTAAGGTCCCAAGCGGAAATTATACCTATCCGGATGTTGTTGCGGTCTGCGGTGAAGAACTTTTTGAGGATAAAGCGGAAGACAATCTGTTGAATCCGCTGGTCATAATTGAAGTTTTGTCGAGATCAACGGAGGCGTACGATCGCGGGGCCAAGTTTGAGCAGTACCAGACGATCCCTAGTTTTCGCGAATACGTACTTATCACGCAGGAACCGTATCGAGTCGAGCAATTTGTCCGGCAGGATGTGAATGCCTGGACATATCTGGAATTCCGGACGGCAGACGACGCAATGAGGCTAGAGTCGATCGACTGCGAACTTCGTTTGAGCGACATCTATTTTAAAGTGGAACCGACCTTTCCGAAACAGATCGAGGCCTAATACATTCCTAACCGGGTCTTAGAGAAGTGCGGGCTTCTGCATTATGTTGTGCAAAGTTGGATTTTACGCCCTTACTTCGTGCGGGCTTCTGCATTTATTTTTTGAGGATTCGGCCTGGCAAGTGGCCGCTTGTTTTTCCCTGATCCCACACCTTTATTCCGTTTACGAATACCGTCTTTATCCCGGCCGAAAATACCTGCGGATCGGTGAAGGTTGCATTGTCGATCACGGTACTCGGATCGAAAAGCACGAGGTCGGCCTTCATTCCTTTTTTGATAAGGCCGCGGTCTTTTAGGCCGAGTCGGGCGGCGGGCATGGCGGACATTTTTCGCACGGCATCTTCGAGCGTGAGCCATTTGTTTTCGCGGACGAACCGGCCAAGTACGCGTGTAAAAGTTCCCGTCCCGCGCGGATGGCGGCTGCCGATGCCGCCGTCGCTTGAGACCATGACCCACGGTGTTTGGTAAAACGTCTTTACGTCCGATTCAGCCATTCCGTAACCTATCACGCCCGCTCCGCCTTTTTTTACGATCTCGATGTAAGTATCGACTGGGTCCTTTCCCGCAATGGCCGCGGCCTGCTCGAGGGTTTTTCCTTCGTATGCCGGAAAGGCACTGCAGCTTGTGATCAGGACCTTGTTCGGGCCTCCGATGGCGTTTATGCCTTTTTGAACCTCGCTGCGGTCTTCGTGCTTACGGCTAGGGACAAGCACGGTAATTGTCGATGCCCATGCCGTGTAGGGATAAGCGTCGGCGGTTACATCCTGTCCGGCTTTTCGCGCTTCATCGATGATCGCGACCGCTTCGGCGGATTTGTTCCAGACGCTGCTGTTTCCCATCTTGATATGCGATATTTGGACCGGGATCTTTGCCTCACGGCCAATGCGGATCGCCTCGCGAAGAGCGTCAAGCATTCCTTCTTCCTCATCGCGCATATGCGTCATATAAACGCCGCCGTGCTTTGCGGCAACCTTTGCGAGGGCGATCAATTCTTCGGTCGAGGCGGAAAAGCCGACATCGTATTCAAGGCCGGACGATAAACCCAAAGCACCTTCGCGCATCGCCTGTTCGAGCAGCTTTTGCATTTCGGCGATCTCCGCGTCGGTGGCCTTGCGGAGATAGTCGTCTTTCATCACCTGTTCGCGAAGCGTGGCGTGGCCGATGAAAGAACCGACATTGACCGCGATCTTGCCGTCGAGCTTCGAAAAATATTCACTCAATGGATACGGCGAGCCGCCGTCAGGTCCGATGATCAGAGTGGTAAGCCCCTGCGAAACCTGATTTGCCGCCGTTCCTTCACGAACAAGCCCGGACTCGGAATGATTGTGAATGTCGATAAAACCAGGTGCCAGTACAAGGCCAGTTCCGTCAACTATTTCGTCCTTAGTCGCAATCTTTATCTTCCCTATTCGGACGATCTTTCCATTTTGTATCCGTACATCCGCCTTGAAAGCAGACCGGCCGGTGCCGTCAATAATTTGTGCGTTTCTAACAACAATTGAACGATCCTGAGCAGTTACGGTTACTGCTACCGCGGCCGCAAAGACACACATACGTATTGCTTTAAGAAATACAGATAACGTCATAATTCTCTGAATAGTAAGGCGATTACCCAATGAAGTCTAGTTTCGGTCGAATGCGGCATACCATAACTTGTTGTAGAATACTCGATGGAGCAAACACGTTTTTTGCTTGATAAGATCATGAAAGTCGAAACAACAATCTCCATTGAGGCCGATCTACTGGCACAAGCCGACCGCGCGGCGAAAGGTTTTCAGAACCGGTCGGAAGTTTTCGAAAAAGCCTTGCAGGTATATTTGCCGACGCTGAATCAGAAACCGCAAAAGCGAAAATTGACCCGCGACGAAGAAATCAAATTGATAAACCGATATGCCGACGAACATCGTGCGGAAATTCTGGAAAATTTAGAATATCAGATCGATTTGTGAAACGCGGGGAACTTTACCGACTTGAAAGGCCGTCAAAACGCGATCCGAAAAGATATCGTGTTTATCTCGTTGTGAGCCGAAACGATCTATTTGCGACAACCTTTCCAACCGTTGTCTGCGCTCCTGTTTTTAGCAATTGCATCGGCCTGGAAACGGAAGTTGAGATCGGAGTCGCCGAAGGATTGAAGCACGATAGTTGTATTCGTTGTGATGAATTAGTGAGTATAGACAGATCGGATCTAACTCACTATATAGGATCGCTCTCGCCACGAAAGATCCAAGAATTAAATCGAGCTTTGAAGGTTGCCCTCGATATCGAATGAGCGAACGTCCCGTACTCGCGTAAACTTTGACAAAAGGAATAGATCGGCTTTTTGGTACCCGAAAGTATGTACGAAAAACAATTTGAAGGAAGATCGGCGATCGTCACCGGCGGGACTCGAGGGATTGGAAAGGCGATCGTGCTTGAGCTGGCCCGGCGCGGGGCGAATGTGGCTTTTAATTATTCGAAGAGTGCTGACGAGGCTGAGAGGCTGCGCACGGAGGTTGAGGGGCTGGGCGTGAAGGCCTTTGCGGCGCAGTGCGATGTTGCGGATACAGAGCAGGTTGCGGCTTATGTCGGGCAGGTGAAAGAGGCGTTTGGCGCGATCGACATGCTTGTGAACAACGCCGGCATCACGCGCGACCAGTTGATCTTGCGTATGAAGGAAGAAGATTGGGATGCAGTGATCGACACAAATCTTAAAGGCGCGTGGAATTTCTGCAAGGCGGCGATCAGGCCGATGATGCGGAATGAGAACGGCGGTTCGATCGTAAATATATCGTCGATCAGCGGCGTTGTCGGAATGCTTGGGCAATCGAATTATTCGGCGTCAAAGGCGGGAATGATCGGGCTGACCAAATCGCTTGCAAAAGAAGTTGCGAGCCGAAATATAACGGTCAACGCGGTCGCTTTCGGGTTGATAGAGACCGAAATGGCGAGCGAGATGAACGCGGAATATCGCGAAAAGATACTTGCGCAGATCCCACTCGGACGTCTCGGCAATGTTCAGGAAGCTGCCGAGGTCGTTTGCTTTGCGCTGTCCGATTCGGCGAGGTACATAACCGGCCAGGTCATTCAGGCCGATGGCGGGCTGGCGATGTAGGGAACGCGGAATGTCGCTTCAGGAAATCAACGAGGAAGAGCAGCAAACCGGCCCATCACCTGTCGCCTTTAGGATCCCGGTCCCGAAGTACACGGTTGCGATATTGGCGTGTATAGGAGCGGTGTTCGCGGTTCAGCTTTGGGTCGATCGGCCGCGGCCTGATTCGCTTACGGGGCTGCTTTTTCACGAGCTGATCGTATCAAGCCTGCGGGCGGGTTTCGTCAAGCCGGCGTTTTTTGACGGCGAATACTGGCGGATCCTGACCGGCGCTTTTCTGCACGGATTTGTTGTGCATGTTGCTTTGAACAGCTATGCGTTCTACAGCTTTGGCAA
>JADLDC010000305.1 GCA_020846885.1 Acidobacteriota bacterium
TCCGCGATAATCGACGATCGCACTTCCGGGGTCTCCGGCTGCCATCTTTGATTCCGCTGATGCCGCCAAGGTATTTGAGATCTTGAGTTTTGCCAGGCGTTCACGCTTTCGTGCTCTGGCGACCGCGACGGCCCTGGCCTTGGCAGCATCGGCCCGGCGTTGACGGGCGGCCGAGACCTGTGAGTTGACCCGTGCCCGATATGCCTTCTTCCGGCTGCCGAGGCTGACCGATCCGCCTGCGCTCTCCTGCGGCTGTTTGCTCGAACGGCGAAAAACAAATGCGCTCGACCCGGACACGACATCCTCGGTCGCCACAATATCGCCCGCTCGCGCGACGACCATTCCCTGAAAATTGATCGCGGCAAGGACGCCAAATGAAAATACGGCTTTTAAGAAACTATTATTTCGGAACATTGCCCACCTCGTGAAGTTAAGTAAAGGATGGAATACTGCAGGCCATCCACAATTATACACGAATCGGACGCAGTCAATGCGGAGTTTTTGCATAAGCCCTTACCTTAAAGCTTGCCGATCGCAGCCTCCCAAGTTGTGAAATGCGACGGTTTTCTTATTTGCTAAACTCGCGATGCAGCCTAGGTCAAGCCCGATATTCTCTTTTTGCTCATATGAGACTTCCTAAAAAAATAAATTTGTATTGAGAGTAAGTTGGCGCGAATATGTCAACAGTTTGGCAGATACGAAAACCGTAGCTTCTCGCAACAAGGTAGTTGAAAAGCTACTTCGCAGGATATCGGCATTAGCCGTGAACCGAGCATTTGCCCAACGGGCCCGCGCGGTGCAAAAGCCGCCCGGGCCTTTTATTTTTTTTGTTTAGAGAAGCGCTTTAGTTTAGAGCAGTGTTCCGCGGATGTCGGCGTTTATCGAATAGACGGCTTCGTTGGTGGCGGCGATGAGGCGGGCGTCGGTGGTGAAGCAGAGGCCGACTATGTTCATTCCGGCGACGATCTGGCGGACGGCGAGGGCGTCGGGCGAGATGCTGAAAATGCCGCGGCGTCCGGCGTAGCAGGCGGCTGCGTAAAGCTGGCCATCGCGGCCAAATGCGATGCCCTGCGGGCGCCCGAACCCAACGGCGAATTTTTCAACATTGCCGGCTGTGTCCACAACATAGATGGCATCGTGGCTTGCCAGGCCGGGTGCGGAGACAAATAATCTCCCGTCCGGCCCAAAAGCAAGATGATACGCTGCGACCGAAGGCTCAAGCGTCGCAAATTCTTCGGCCTCGCCGGCGGACGGAACGCGATAGATCGTGCCTGTTCGGTCGCCGACGAACATTACTCCATCCGCGTCAAATGCCAGGCCGGTCGCGATCCCTAATCCGCGCGCATAGACCGGATTTATTCCGCTTGGGCTGACAAGATAAACCTCTCCGTGTGCCCGGTTGGTGACATACATGCTTCCGTCCGGGCCGAAAGCGATACCGGTCGGATTAAGGATGGCGTCAGGTATCTCGTCGATAAACCCGTCTGGTTCGATGCGGTACAGAGTGTTCGGAAGCTGCTGGCCGCGGGCGCCGGAACGGGTAACGATGATGGCGCCGTCAGATGGATCGACCGCCGGATTAGCGACGATGTGCATTTCGTCGGCTATCTTTTCGCCAATAACGATATCGGCGGTCGGGCTTTCATTCCCACCGCTTTCAAGATGGATATAGGCCTCGCCCGGCGAGCAATCGGGCACGGTCGCCACAATGCGATTTGCCGACGCGGCAACCAGCCTGCACCGCATTCCGTTCACAAACGCGCCGTGATCAAGGTCCGGATCGAGATGAAATCCCTCGCATTCAATTGTGATCTCGCCGCCCGCTATCGCAAACGGCGGACTTACTGACAGAATCGTTCCCGCACTGTTCATTAGCCTAACATTATGAAAGATAAGCGTATGGAATCAAAACGGCTGGCCTCTTTCGGGGCCAGCCGCCGGTTGTATGTTCGAAACGGATGCGAATGCTATTCATCATCTTCATGCGCCCGAACTCGTCCGGCCGCGACCGCTTCCTGGATCACTTTGTCCGACAGATTATGCGGCAGCGGGTCATAATGCGAGAACTGCATGTGATATGAACCGCGTGCCTGCGTGACGCTGTTGAGCTTTGATTGATAATCCAGCATCTCGCTTAGCGGCACTTTTGCCTTGATCACCTGCTGCTTTCCGCGCATTTCCATGCCGCCCACGCGGCCACGCCGGCTGTTCATGTCTGACATTATCTCGCCGCTCACTTCCTGCGGCGCAAAGACCTCAACATCCATTATCGGTTCAAGCAGCGTTGGCTTGACCTTTTCCATTGCGGCGCGGAACGCCTTTCGCCCGGCCGCCCTAAATGAATGCTCGTCCGAATCGACCGTGTGATAGCTGCCGTCAATAAGCGTTACCTTAAAATCGACAAGCGGATAGCCCGCAACGGCGCCGCCTTGAGCGGCCTCAATGATCCCTTTCTCAATAGCCGGGCGGAAATTCTGCGGCACCGAGCCGCCGAAGATCTTATCGACCCACTCAAATCCGGCACCGCGCTCAAGCGGTTCGAAGATCACCTTGCAGTCGCCGAACTGCCCGCGCCCGCCCGATTGTTTCTTATGCCGGCCCTGCACTTCGGCCGTGGCGGTAATTGTCTCTTTGTACGCGATGCGTGGCGGATGGAGAGCGACTTCAACGTGGTAACGGTCGGCTAATTTTTTGACCACCGTTTCAATATGAAGCTGGCCAGAACCCGAAAGTATGAACTCTTTGGTCTGCGCGTCGCGGTCAAAATGGAGCGACGGATCTTCTTCAAGTATCTTGTGCAGGGCGGAAGATATCTTGTCTTCGTCCGCGCGTGATTTTGGCTCAATGGCAAATGCCGTCGCCGCTTCCGGATATTCGACCTTTGGATAAACGATCGCGTTTGCCTTATCGCAAAGCGTGTCGCCGGTTTGGGTATCTTTCAATTTGACGACGGCGATGATGTCGCCCGTCCGGGCCTCGTTTACCTTGTCAAGCGTTTTGCCGCTTATCACATGCAGGGCACCGAGCCGTTCGGACGTATCGCGGCTTGAATTAAAGACCGTTGCATCAGACGCCACTTTGCCGCTGATGATCTTCATCA
>JADLDC010000306.1 GCA_020846885.1 Acidobacteriota bacterium
CTTCGAGGCCCGACGGCAACGCGGCGAAGAAGGATAGGTAACTTATGTTTTGTCCAAAATGCGGAACCAGCAATCCTGACGATGGAAAATTCTGCCGAAGCTGCGGCGTCGACCTTGGCGGAGTGTCGGCCGTGATGAGCGGTGATCTGGTCGCTAACCCGGCTGACGCAATGTCGTGCGACAAGCGGCGGATCCGCGATCCGCACGAGATGTACGCGACCGCAATTCGGAACATCGTGTTTGGCGTGGGCTTTGCCGTAATTGCCCTTGCGCTGGCCCTTACTGGTGTCGCCGGCGGCCGGGCATGGTGGTGGGCAATGCTGTTTCCCGCGGTTTCCTTCCTCGCAAAGGGAATTTCAGACTGTGTGCGTTACAGCAAAATGGATATCCCGGCTCGCGGAATATCGCAGAACTACGCTCCTCAGCTAAATCAGCCGTACAGCAATCCGGGCCTGCCGCCGACGCGGACCGAGTATGTTTCAAACAATGATCCGCGATACAAGACCGGCGACCTCGTGCCGCCCAGCGTTACTGACACGACCACGCGCCATCTGGAAATGAACTCCGAAGGCGAGACGATGACCTTGCCGAAGACGAGCTGAGTGAAAATTCTTGCCAGTGGTGTATTACCGAGCTAAAATTCAATCGCCATGACAGTCGTTGAAAATATTAATCGGAAAGTCGTTCGACTACCCTTGCGTGCTCAGGAAGAGGTGCTTGGGTTAGTTGAGCAGATAGAAGCTCGTTATTCAAACGCGGGAGTTGAAAGCGTTGATGACACGGCTGAACATCCGCTTGATCTGCTCCTCAAAATTTCAATTGACGGGCCGCCGGACCTTGCCGAACGTCATGACTATTACGCTCACGGCAAACTGGAGGATCAGCCGAGTTGAGCCGATCACTCGTTTTTCTTGACACGTCCCATATCTACGCGGTCATAAACGTAAATGATCAGTGGCACGGACGTGCGGTTGATCGTCAGCGTCAGATAGACCGGAGAAGGACGAATCTTGTAACAACCGACCTTGTCTTGGTGGAAATTGCCGACGGACTTTCGTCGGTGAAATTTCGGGCTGCTGCAATAAGGACGATCGAACTTTTGATCAGAAGTCCGCGAGTGGAGGTAGTACCGTTCGACCAGGACTTATTTGATCGCGGTTTCGCCCTCTTTATGGCTCGTCAAGACAAAGGATGGGGACTGACCGACTGTACTTCGTTTCTCGTGATGGAGGACCTTCGTATTGCCGACGCGCTTACAGCCGATGATCATTTTCGGCAGGCTGGGTTCAATGCTCTTTTGATAGACCCATAGGTCCTTCAAGCTTCGCAACGTATTGGCCGGTGCCCGAACCGAACAATATACTATCTTTTCAGTGTTGCCTGAGCATTTCCCGCATTGCCGCTGGCGTCAAATACGCGAAGTGTAACGACGTATTCCCCCGGGCCGCGGAGAGGGACCTCAATAATATAACGCTCATCTGACGAATCCGAGATGCCGTCTTCGGCGTAAACGGCCATCCATTCTCCGCCATTGATGCTGTATTCGGCGCGGGACAAGCGGCTTGCTTTGTCCGTTGCCGTAAAAGTGATACGAGCGGTCTCACCGGTTACTTGCGGAGTGCCGGCGGCCACTGCCGGTTGGGTATTGTCGATGTCAAAAGGCTCGCTAATAAGTTCGCCGGTCAGAGATTTCGCGGCCGGGTTATCCGGCGAATCCTTTGCTACAACACGAACGACATAACGCCCGTCCGCAAGCGATTGGCCGTCGAGCGTGAAGAAAGTCTCAGAAATATTCTCGCGAAGGAGTTTGAAACTGGTGTCATTGACCTCGCGGTAATACACGTCGTAAACAAGTTTGTCGCCGTTGCGGTCTTCGGCCGTCCACTGAAAGGCACGGGCACCGCGCTGGTATGCGCGCCGGGGGGCGACAGCAACGGCCGGGACGCCGAACATTTGCGGATCGAGGCCTGATATCGCGATGTTCGGATCGACCTGAACGGCCGGATTTGCGATCAGGCCAAGATTCGTCGGGAAGATCTGCAGGGTTAACACCTCGGGTGCGATGTTCCTGGGCAGATACGAGACGCTCACTTCATGCAACGACGCCGGCGCCGACGAGGCCTTCAGCACGACACGCCATTGCAGATATTTTGCACGCGGGCTTGTGACCGGCCCGCCGGTGCTGCCCGCCACGGTTGCCCACGGGCTCCAGGTCTCTTCAGGTTCCTCGGTGTTGCCGCTTCGGGTCTGTATTTGGACGGTACCTGTTGATCGCCACCAGATTCGGCCCCATGCGGCAACTGACTTGGCGTCAAGGACCGAGGATTCGTAACTTCCTTCCGCAACCGTCTCAGGCCCGATCTTGAAAAGGCGGCCCTGATTGCTGGATGTTGCGAAAAGCCCGGTTCCGTAGTTCAGGATCGTCGATATCTGGCTCGCGTCGGTTTGGACCGCCAAAGATTCGCGGCCGTCGTTGGATATATCGTAGATGCGGCCCTTGTCCGACGTTCCGAGCAGCACACCCCGCCCACTTTGATGAGCGTAGAGCGAAAATCCCGCAACTGACGCGGAGGACCAAAGAATATCCGTTCCCCCATCGGGCAGTATCCTATAAACAGCAGACTTGGCTCCGGTCAGGTCGTAACGGCTCTTTTGCGGCGGCGGCGGAGCGGCCGGATTGGCCTTGGTTGGCGGAGCAACTATTTTAGAACGCGGTGACGGTGAAGGGCTTGGCACCGGCGATGCCGATGAAGCGGATTCGCCTAAGGCAAGCACGTAAACAGACCCGTCCGGCCCGATCGATAATTCGTGTATCTCCCGAAGCGGAGAATCAAGCAGAGCAAACGGCCTGCCGTCAGGCCCGAACTTCAGGACTAACCCATTCGAATCGGTCCCGGCGTAGAGATTTCCGGCCCGATCCGTCTTAAGAGTGATGATGTGCGAATCGCTCGAATCGAAGTAAAGCGATGCTGTCGGCACCGCGTTTGCCGATCGAACACGATAGATCTTGCCGCCTTCGCCGGTCCCGACCGCCAGGCTGCCGTCGGCCATAATAGCCAGCGACCAAATGTATTTTTCCTTTGGTTCAAAATAAACGGTTGCCGCTCCGGAATTATTGAGCCTGTAAACCTTGCCGTCCGGTGATGTGGCGGCAAAGACATCCCCATTTTGTCCGATCGCAAGTGCAGTAACGTTCAATTCAGCCAGATCGGCAAACATCGAACCGGCACCCGACGGCGTGACCTTGAAAACCTTTCCGTCACCGCCGGTCCCGAGATAAATATTGCCAGACGCATCGGCCACACTTGACCAGATGTACGGCTGTTCGGTCCTATACACTTCGGTCAGCCGCGGTGCCAAAGTTATTGCGCCGCTGCTGTCGATAGAAACATTTCGGGCATCGCCTTTTAGCACGTCTTCACGCGAACTGACCGTCCATACCGATGGTTCGGCGGCGAACGACGTAAGGGAAATTAGAAGAACAAGGACCAAAGAAATTATTGTTTTCATCATGGGGCAAAAGCGGAATACCAAAGCTCGCGGAGTGTAACAATTGAATCGCAAGGACTTTTGTGTCCTTTGTGTCTTCACCTTGGCGATCTTTGTGTTAAAAAAAAGTTGTTAACACAAAGGCCGCAAGGGTGGACACAATATTCGCAAAGAAGTAGGGATCGGCAAGAAACTACTTGCAAATTATCTGTTACAGGCCACGAGTCATCCAAAACTCACCTGAACCTAATATAAGGCAACCTGTTTTGGAAAGCGAGATAGAGGGTGTCTAAAAAGGCTAAAAGTCTAGGGCAACCCGGCAATTCTGAACGCGAATCAAGCGGAATTGAACGGATTTCTACGGATCTATCCGTTTTAATTCGCTCGATCCGCATAATCCGCGTTCAGATCGCCTCTATGCTGAGATAGGTCAAAGTTTCAGACATCCCCGTTCTGTATCACGACGAGACCTTGGCCTTGGCTTTTTTGGGCGAAGCTTCTTCCATAACCGTTGCGGCCTCGGGCCCGCTGATGAAGGTAATCGCATTTCGAAGTTCATCGGCGTCGCCCGTTATCAAGCGGGCACTGCGCTCACGCGTCAGATATGCCCAGAACCATTCGGCAAGAACGATAAAGCGATTGCGAAATCCGATAAGGAAAAATATGTGAAGGAACAGCCAAAACATCCAGGCTATCCAACCTTTCAGCTTTAGGCCGAAAACTTGGGCTATCGCCTTGCTGCGGCCGATAGTTGCCATCGTACCTTTGTCAACATAGCGGAAAATGTTCCTTTCGCGGCCGTCGATATCGGCAAGAATATTCTTTGCAGTGGCAGTTCCCATCTGCATCGCGGCCGGGCTGACGCCGGGTACAGGCTCGCCGCTCTCCTGCTTGATCGACGCCATATCGCCGATCACGAAAATGTTCTTGCGGCCGGGGATCGTCAGGTCGGGTTGAACAAAAATGCGCCCTGCCTTATCGGTTTCGACACCAAGCTGCCGGCCGATCGGCGATGCGGCGACACCCGTTGCCCAAACAACAACATCACAGTCGATCCATTCGTCGCCGACCTTTACCTTTCCGGGTTTGATGTCGCTGACGAAACTGTTCAGACGCACCTCTACACCCAGATCTTCGAGCTGCGACTTGGCGCTTTCAGACAGTTCTTTGGCAAAGGTGCCGAGCACGCGGTCAGAACCTTCAAACAGTGTTACGCGCGCTTTTCGCGTGTCGATCGCCTTGAAATCTTTTGCCAGTGCCTGACGGGCGATATCCGCGATCGCACCGGCGAGTTCCACGCCTGTTGGCCCGCCGCCGACAACGACAAAGTTCAGGTTTTCGCCCTTGCCGCGTAGATAGGACTGTCGTTCCGCAAGCTCAAAGGCGAGCAGCACCCGGCGGCGGATCTCGACCGC
>JADLDC010000307.1 GCA_020846885.1 Acidobacteriota bacterium
GGAATCTGATCGGGCCGGTCATCACCGAAAAGGTAAAGAGCCGCTACATCGTGCCCGAAGTTGCCCGGATCGACATTCGCCCCGGAAGCGTTCAACGGCCAAGCCTGTTCGGCGCCATACCTGTTGCGCTTCAGCATTTCTTTTAACCAGATCAGTTTTTCCCCGCTGTAAATTGCCGCGATCCTCCGAAAAAGGGTTGACAAAGGACCCTGTCGATGATACTACTACTTAATCAACGGCCAAAACAAAGTTTGGCAAGAATCTCGTTTAGACCAAAAAGCACTGGAAATACAGGAAATAGTACCTAAACCGTATTTGGGCCGGGCTTTTACTCGCGGTCCTTACGCAATACTAAAAACAAAGGTCTAACTTATGCAGCTATCCGTTGTCGACATGGTGATCGTCGTTCTTTATCTGGCGGCGATCATGAGCATCGGTTTCGCGATGAAGCGAAAGGCGGCCAAGGGTATGTCCTCGTACTTCCTCGGCGGCCGCCAACTGCCGTGGTGGGCGTTGGCGATGTCCGGCTCGTCAAGCTATTTCGACATTACCGGAACGATGTGGATCGTTTCGACATTCATCGCCCTCGGCCTGAAAGGTATGTGGGTACACATGCTTTGGGGCTTTCCGATCACGGCGTTCTACCTCGCTTACATGGGCAAATGGATCCGCCGTTCGGACGCCATGACCGGCGCCGAGTGGATGAAGACGCGGTTCGGCACAGGTAAAGCAGGCGACATTGCCAGATTCTCATACACACTGTTCGCGATCTTGACCATCACGGCCCTGCTCGGTTACGGCGCTATCGGCATGGGTAAGTTCGGTTCGATCTTTTTGCCTTTTTCGCCGAATGTTTGTGCGTTTTTGATCCTCGGTGTCACGGGTATTTATGTCGTTATCGGCGGCTTTCACGGGATCGTGCGGGTTGAGATAGTGCAGACGATCGTGTTGAGCGTTGGTGCAATTGCGTTTTCCGTTATCGGGTTCATGCACTTTGACGCCGCCCAATTCGCGGCCAAGGTGCCAGCCAGTTGGGGCGACATCATGCCTTCGTGGCGGCCCGAAGCGTTTCAAGGGCTCTTGACCGGCGGTACGGACTATTCATTGTTCGGCGCGCTGGTTGCGGTTTGGGTCGCAAAAGGCCTGCTGCTTTGTTTGAGCGGGCCCGAACAGCTTTACGATTTTCAGCGGTTCCTGGCGGCGAAGGATGAGCGGGATGCGGCGAAACTCGGCGCGTTGTGGGGATTGATACACACAGTTCGATGGCCGTTCGCGATGGCGATCGCGGTGATGGCGATAATCGGTATTGGGAATGCGGCTTTAGACGCGCAACTCCGCGCCGATCCCGAGACGGCCTTGCCCTTGATCATCGGCTCAATGCTGCCGGTCGGCGTTGTGGGTTTTATGCTCGCCGCGCTGCTTTCAGGATTTCTGGCAACCTTCAGCTCTACTGTAAACGGCGGCGCGGCCTATTTGGTCAAGGATATCTATCAGCGGTACATCAATCCTGAGGCTGACAACAAAACCCTAGTTCGGGTCAGCTATGTATCCTCTGCCCTGCTGATCGTGACAGGCCTTATCATCTCGATCTTCGGTTCGTCGATAAATACGGCGTTCCTCTGGATCTTCGGCACGCTTGCCGCCGGTATTCTGCCCCCGAACGTGCTTCGCTGGTACTGGTGGCGGCTGAACGGGCAAGGCTACGCGGCCGGCGTATTTGGCGGAATGGCGTTGTCGCTGGGGCAAGTTTTTGTGGACACGATGTACCTCGACGATCCGCTGCCGCTGTATATCGGATTTCCGGTTATCGCGATCGCTTCGACCGTTATCACCATCATCGTTTCCATGATGACCGAGCCGACGGACATCACCACACTCAAGGTCTTTTATCAAAAGGTACAGCCCGCCGGATTTTGGCGGCCGGCGCGCGAGGCTGTACTCGCCGACGAGCCGACATTCAGGAAAAAGCTGCCCTTTACCGTCGAGGCCTTCAACACGCTGATCGCCATGATCGGCATCACGGCACTGTATGTTTCGATGCTGTATCTGGTCCTGAACCGGCTGACGGTGGCGTTCTCATTGATCGGGGCCACACTTCTATCGGTGATCATTCTTTATTTCACCTGGTACAAGACGCTGCCGCCGGCGTCGGAACCGCCGTCTGAAGAAGCGGAGAATATAGCGGAACAAAGGGATGAGTTAGGCACCGACGGTGTCATGGAAGCTGCATGAGATTTGATGGGAAAACGGTAGTAGTAACTGGCGGTGCGCTCGGCATCGGGCGGGCGGTTTGCGAGCTTTTGGCCGAGCGCGGAGCAGCAGTCGCGATAGTTGATCGCGATGAGCGCGCGGCCCGCGAGGTTGGCGCACATATCGAGAGCAATGGCGGGAAAGCCGTAGTTCATGCTTTGGACGTATCTAACTTCGACGAGGTAAAGACGGCCGTTGACACGACACACGCAGCCTTTGGCTCGGTTGACTCCTTGGTCGTCAGCGCCGGCATTCAACGTTACGGCACAGCTTTAACGACAGACGACGCCGAATGGGACGAGGTGCTGAACGTGAATCTGCGAGGAGCATGGAACGCCGCCAAGGCCGTTATTCCGTTCATTCAGCGATCGGGCGGCGGAACGATAGTAAATGTGTCGTCAGTGCAGGCCCTCGCCAGTCAGCAGAACGTTCTGGCATATACCGTGAGCAAACATGCGCTGATCGGCCTGACGCGTTCGATCGCGATGGATTTTGCAAAGGACGGGATCAGGGCAAATGCACTGTGCCCGGGAACGGTCGATACACCGATGCTGAGGTGGGCCGCATCGCTCGATCCGGACCCGCAGTCGGTTTACGACGCATGCAGCGCGATGCACCCGCTCGGCCGTATCGCACAGCCGCGTGAGATCGCCGAGGTCGTTGCGTTTCTTGCGCACGAAAGCTCGTCCTTCGTGACCGGTTCGGTCTGGACCGCCGACGGCGGCCTCCTGACACAGATCGGCGGAGTGCCCAAAACAGAATGACATTTTTACCACAGAGGCACAGAGGCTCAGAGAGAGAGAGAGAGAGAGACAGAGGAAAATTGAACGGAAACAGATCAACGAAAAAGTTTGCTTGTTTGTCTCTGTGCCTCTGTGTCTCTGTGGTTGATAAAGATCGGAGAAAGTTATGAGTACAGCAGCTGAAAGTTCTGAGCACGCACCGGTTACGCCTTATAACCCGCCGCCGGGGCTGGATGCGGCCATGGCCGCGGTTCCATTGGCCGACGCGTCAAAACTGCCGACGCGGATCGGGTATTTGACCAACTATAGCTTCCACATCTGGTACCAGATAGTGATCGAAGTGATGAAACGCCGTGCGGCGCAGTATGGCGTCGAGGTGGAAATACTCGATGCCGAGCTTTCGGTCGAAAAACAGATCGAACAGGCGCGCGAACTCGCCCAGCGGGTTGATGTGCTTGTGCTGACGCCGGCGAATACGAGCGGGCTTGAAGAAGTGCTCGCGATCGGCAAAGCGGCTGGTGTGCCCGTTGTCGTGGAGGCTAATCCGGTCGAAGGAATGGCAACGATGGTGGCGATCTGCGATTACGATGCCGGTTTCGATCTTGGCGTTTGGGTCGGGAACAGCGTCCGGAATGCCGATGGTTCGCCTCTGCGGATCCTTGATGTCGGGCTGCCGTGGCTGCGGCCCTGCCTGCTGCGAAGCGAAGGATTTGTTGAAGGCGTGCGAAGCGTACAGCCCAATGCCGTTGTCACCGCATCCATAAATGGAGAGGCAACCCCGAGCATCGCACGCA
>JADLDC010000308.1 GCA_020846885.1 Acidobacteriota bacterium
GACCGAAGCAATGGATGAACGCGGTGTCGATCTGGTCGAAAAATACGGCGACTGTATCCAGATCGGCGCCCGGAATATGCAGAATTTTTCACTGCTGAAATATGTTGGGAAAACGCGAAAACCGGTTCTGCTCAAACGCGGCCTGTCGGCAACGCTCGACGAGTTTATGCTCGCCGCCGAATACATAATGGCAGAGGGAAACTACGATGTCATTCTTTGCGAACGCGGCATTCGCACCTTTGCCGATCATGCACGAAATACGATAGACCTATCCGTCGTTCCGGCCCTGCATCGTTACACGCACTTGCCCGTGATCGTCGATCCGTCACACGGGACCGGCCATAATTATATGGTTACGCCTCTGGCCCGCGCCGGTGTAGCCGTCGGGGCCGACGGCCTGATCATCGAGGTACACCCGTGCCCCGAAGAAGCAATGTGCGATGGTGCCCAGGCGTTGACGCTTGGACAATATGCTGAGCTTATTGAGCAGGTTAACAGCATCCATGCCGTCACAAGTTCCAATGTCATAGCCGTCTCATGAACAGGAAAAACTTGACGATAGACCCTGTGTCGTTATAACATTGTTCGTATGACGAAGAATCTTGTAGCAATTGGAAACAGCCTCGGGATCATCATAGAAAAGCCAATTCTTGACCTATTGAAGATCGAACGCGATACACCGCTCGAGATAAAAACTGATGGTGAACGGCTAATAATTGAGCCAGCAAATGGGGAGGCTCGCGAAGCGCGGTTGAGCAAGGCGACGAATCGGGTAATGAAAAATCACGCTGAAACGCTTCGGAAACTAGCGCAATGATCGAGCCGACCTTTCTCGCACTCGACGAAGTTCTCAGGATCCACGAGGAACAACTTGACGCATTCGGCGGTATACACGGCATTCGTGACAGATCGCTGCTTGAATCGGCGGTCATGACGCCACAGGCAAGTTTTGGCGGTGAATACCTGCACAACGACCTTTTCGAGATGGCTGCCGCGTATGCCTTTCACATTGCTGAGAACCAGCCCTTCCTTGATGGAAACAAAAGAACCGCACTTGTGTCAGCGTTGACCTTTCTCGATCTCAATGGTTACGTAGTTCTCGACCCGACCGGCAGTCTGTATTCGATAATGATCGATATCGCCAATCGGACTGCGGACAAATACGATCTTGCCGAACTCTTGCGGTCACTTCCCGTCGAATAGAATGGCCCGCATGCATTCCAGTATGCACGCGGGCTCTCCTTTACTCGCCTCGGCGCCTTTTGCCTATTTTGCCGGGCGAAGTTTGAACAGGCTGTAGAGTTGGAAATAAAGGCTGACGAATCCCGCAATTATCAGAAGCGTCAACGGCAGGAAGCGGAACATTTCGGGCAGAACAACGCCGATCGATTGACCGAACATTACACCCAGCACGATAGCAAGGCACGCGATCGCCGCCCTTCCGAGTACCCAAAGTTCGAAGGCGGGCTTTTCGCCATCAAACGGAAGAAAATAAGGCAGTACGACGAACAGCATAAGCGTCGCGCCCGAAAGAAGGCCTTCAAAGCCGAGATCGAACCTCTGTCCGCAATCGAACGCAAGAAAAAAGAGGACAAACGTCGTGTCGACCGAAAAATTGGGGTGGCTGGCCCGTGCCGCCGCGGTTTGCCGCGCGTGAGCGATAGTGTTCATAAATTTTCTGATCTGCGAAGTTATCTAACGGCCATAGCGGTATAATTATCGCTTGCCCGTCTTGCTAAACTCTTTGTATGCCACGCGGAATAATTCCGCCAGGGCCTTTGCCGTTTCGGGCGTAAGTTTTTTGTCGGCACGCAGATGTGCTTCTACTATCTCGGGCGTTGCCTCGTGCGGGTAGTAGATAACCGGCTCCACGTCCGACGCGGCCTGTTTGTTCATTACGCGGTCGATCGGCATATCGAGCCAGCCGGTCAGCCGTGCGATGTTGTCCGCATCGGGTTTGCCCGTACCATTCTCGATCCGCGAAAGCGTCGATGCCGAAACGTCGGTCACATTTGCCACGTCCCGCAGGCTTAGGCCCAACTCTTCCCTTCTACGTTTGATCGCCCTTCCCAGTTCGATCGTGTTCACAAAATTGTCGTTCTTGAACGCCATGTTTTCCTCCTGAGTACCGGCAAGACAATCAGTCTCACAGGTGCTTGGTTCATTTCACGGATAAAACATAACACAGGAAAATTTTAAATGCAACACCTTGTTTCAAGCTTGCAACTTACAAATTCGTTTGATACACTGTTTCACGGATGGCACGTTAAGCACGCAAAGGCTTAAGCTGTCCGATTGAAAACTGAGTGGCGACGGGCCTGGGCCGCCGCGAACAGAAACCGGTAGGGCGGCAACGCTGCTTCTATGAACCGCAGGCCTCTGAAGCAAAAGAGCTTGCCAATGTGCTGCTACCGGCCGGGGATATACATCAGGAGCTATGAAAGAAATGACACACGTCAAAAAGAACGAGAAGGCAGCGGCCATCGATTTCCCGCTTGCAGACAATGTTTTGGACTTTGGCGAAACGCTTCGCGAATTGCGAAAGAACGTTGACCCAAACCTTGTCCGCCAGCGCGAGGGGTGGCGCGACCGAAACGGAAATGTGCAGATGGTCGATTACGTTGAGTGGCATACGGTCGCCGACGTTCTCGATGAAACGGCGCCGAACTGGGGCCACACTATCAAAGACATCCGCCAGATAGGCGATATCATGGCCGTCACGGTCGCTATTACGATTGATGGCATTACTCGCGAAGGCATCGGTACCGGAAGTGCCCTCAGCGACATGGGGATCAAAAAGGCCGAGCATGACGCCCTCAAGCGGGCGGCAGTGAAATTCGGCATCGCGCGCGATCTATACAAAAAGGAATTTGATGCGATCGACGGCGAAAGGCAGATCGGCACCGAAACGGCGGGAACGAACGTGTCCAACTTCCCGGCCGAACCTGTTGCGATGGGGCTTTCAGACCTTGTAACGGCAAAGCAGCTTGGAATGATCCGTGCGATCAGCCGCGAGGCCGGCGTAGATCAGGAAGA
>JADLDC010000309.1 GCA_020846885.1 Acidobacteriota bacterium
CGTTCGCAGAAAACGCGATACGAACCTTCCGGAGCGAACAGCCCGCATTTGCAGGAAGGACATTCGACCGTGTTTCCGTCCGGGCGTTCGATGTCTTCATACTCACTCGAGAACCCCAGCATTTTGAGGAGCCGATCGCCGTCGTCGTCCGTAAGATAGGGCAGCCAAGCCTGCACGAACATCGATGTTTTCATCTTAAAGTGCAGCGTTTCCGGCAAAAGTTGGTGCATCACCGCGTACCGCGGATCTTCGTAGAAAGTCCGCATTCCTTCACGTGTGATGCTTATAAAAAAATCCGCTAGAGCGAAGAAGCCAGAGCTTTCCGCCTTGGCCTGAGAGCCTGTATGTTTGAATGTGACAGCGCTCTGAAGCAGCTGCTGGTGAGCGGCGTATCTCTGCCACTTTGGATCAAACCCGCTCTCGACGCTGGAAACGGCGCAAACCTCTAAATAGACTGCGTACTTTTCACCCAAATCGATCGTCGGCGGAAGATACGCCGGGAAACTCCGATAATAGAAATCCCAATATTCACGCTGGAGGTGATAATACGCATCCCGGTCGCCCTGTGCCAATGCGGCCTGCGATCGCGACATCAGATCAGCCTTTTGCATCTGATACCGCAGCGTTGTGCCCTTATCCTGCTCCCAAGCCTCGATCCCGATGGCAAAATCGATATCGGTGAACGCGCCGCAAAAATCACACATTATATATGGCGTTGAATACGGATTGATCTTCGGACCGCCGCACTGAATGCAGCGAAACTTCTTTATTCGCATAGAAAAATTCGATCCAAGCAATTCCACCGCAAGTTTCGGCGGGCGTTATAGTGGGGCCGGAGGTTTCCCTTAGAAGGGAAACCTTCAGTCCTACCCTTTAACACAAATGATCTGTTTGAGCTCAGCGACTACCTCGACGAGGTCGTTCTGGGCCCGCATGACTTCCTCGATGTCCTTATATGCACCGGGGATCTCGTCCACGACACCTTTGTCCTTGCGGCACTCGACGCCGGTGGTCTGTTTTTTCAGATCATCAATAGTGTACTTGGCTTTCGCCGCCGTACGCGACATTTTTCGCCCCGCGCCGTGCGAACACGAATTGAACGAATCGGCACTCCCGAGGCCTTTGACGATGAACGATCTCGCGCCCATTGACCCAGGAATGATACCAAAGCGTCCCGCTTCGGCATTTATCGCACCTTTGCGGGTGACATAGACCTTCTCACCGAAATGTTCCTCGATCGATACGTAGTTGTGATGGCAATTGACCGTGAACGGATGGCGGGCTTCAGCACCGAAACCGGCGGACTGAAGACCGAGTTCAGTTCCGAATATTCGGTTAAATGAACGCACCAAGTTCGACATCATGATCTCGCGGTTCTTCATCGCATAGGACTGGGCCCACTCCAGATCGTGCCAATAGGCTTTGAATTCCGGTGTGCCCTGGATGAAATAGGCGAGATCCGCCGCGGGAAGCGTATTCAGATCGTGAAGCGACTTTGCGGTAGCAATATGCCGCGTCGCGACCTCGTTGCCGATGTTTCGCGAACCTGAATGCAGCATCAACCAGACATTGTCATCTGTATCAAGGCAGACTTCAACAAAATGGTTCCCGCCGCCCAAAGTCCCGAGCTGTTTCATCGCTTTACGTTTTCTGTCCTGAACTCCGGGATGAAGTTTGTCGAATGCGGCCCAGCGATGCCAGGTGTTAGACGCTTCGACCGGCTCCTTGTGATCATTGAAGCCGACCGGGATCGCCCGCTCGATCTCGTGGCGAAATTCTTTGAGTTTGCCGTCGAGGATAACGCTTTTGAACGGCGTCTTGACCGCCATCATCCCGCAGCCGATATCGACCCCGACCGTTGCCGGGATAACGGCATCCTTTGTCGCGATGACCGAGCCGACCATCGATCCTTTACCTAGATGTGCGTCGGGCATCAACGCGACATGTTTGAACAGGCAGGGAAGACGCGAGACGTTGCGAAGCATTGCTGTCTCCATCTCGCCCAGCCCGTGAGTGACCCACGAGAGGACGCCTGCCTTCCCGCCCGAAATGTTTAGTTTGTTGTATGGCATGAACTGCCCTCCTTTTGTTGATAGTTTCGTAAAGCTTGAATGTCGGGCAAAAAGCCGCGAAGTGCGGTCTGTGCCGGATCAAGATCATCCCGCTCAAATTGTTCGGCCGCAATACGTTCGGTTGTATCGTGTGCGGACAGTGTGGTTCGAATTACGACAGGTTTAAGGGCGTTTTTTAGTGGCATCTCGTTTGCACAGATGCAGTCGAACATCGGCGTTCGCCGAAGAAAGCGGGTTTAACAAGGGAGGTTCTATGCTTTCAAAGATCAAGAATAACGCACTTTCACTCGCAACCGCCGGCGTGGTAGCCATCGCCGCCGTTGCTTACTTGACCATGGGTGTTGCAGTCACTTCCGGCAATGGTTGGAGCGGAGGCCCAAGCGTTACACACGCTGCGGTCCCCACCCCTACGGTTTCGCCAACGCCGTGTACAACTGACGATCCGACAAAACCATGTCCGACCCCGAGCCCGAGCGTTACGCCCATGCCAACGCCGAGCCCGACGATGGAGCCGTAATTTCGTTGATCGATTTCAGCAAATGAAGAGTCCATCAAACTTTAGTTTGATGCCATAGCGTGGGCTCAACATAGCGACAGCACCGCGCGGGTAAAGGCGGTAGGCAAACGCGGCGCTCGAAATGCGTTGACGGGTGCAGGACAAATATGGCCCGTTGCGGACCAGGAGTGAAACTCATTCCTGCACCCTGGCGTTTCGGCCGTCCGCGTTTGTTTGGGTAAGACTGTTTACAAGACTGACGTCTTTGCCGATTTGGCGACGCGTGCAAATTGAACTGGTTTCGGGTCAAGGATTCGAACCTCGATCTACTGGTTCAGAGCCAGCCGTCCTGCCGTTAGATGAACCCGAATCGATTTTGGATTTTGGATTGCCGATTTTGGATCTTGGATTCGCATTCGCCAGCACACAAACGCAATCCAAAATCCAAAATCCAAAATTGGAAGAGACGGAAGGATTCGAACCTTCAACCTTCGCGTTCGTAGCGCGATGCTCTGATTCCGTTGAGCTACGTCTCCGTTGAAACGTGGCCGGTGGTCATCGAACAGGGGCCAGTAAAGAACTGAAAAGATCATTCGATGACCACCGGCCACTGACCCCTGTTTCTACGGCTATTCAGTTGTCAAACATCAAAAAGAAAAGGAGCGGCTACTCCGAAGGCCCTCACTGGCCCTGGCGTAACCGCTCCCCAAAATGTCCAACAAACTTTAGTTTGTTGCTTTGTTCGACAAACCAAAGTTTGTCTCACGTTCGGGAGCGGGAACACCGCTCCCGCTAAATCAGTTCAATTTTTCTGAGCGATCTTGTTCGCCCAGTATCGGTTGATAACCCGTAAACCCGCTTTCCATACACAACGCGGCATCCCATGCGAGATCTGGCCGGATATTGCGGCCGCCGATTCCGGCGAGTAATGCTCTGGTTGTATGTATCGAATTGCGAATCATCTTTATTGTAAGAACCGGGAGCCGTAGCGACCGGTTTCATTTTTGTCGGAACCGGTCTCTTCGTATCCAAAAATCTACTAAGCCAACCTAAGTGCGAGATCGAACGTTACCGACCAACCTTCCGGCACTTGGCGGCGAGTTAGGATTATAAGCACATAGAAAAAATCCTTGTCAAGCCTTTTTTGAAAAAAATATTTGGCCGGGCGGAAATTATCAAAAATGCCGGTATCCCTTTGGCTCTAATATCGTGGTTTCATCTTGGGCGATAAGTTCAATTATTCCAGGGTTTGCCGTGACAGTCCCGATGCGGTGAAATTGAGCGTTTCTGTCGTCCGGAATTTTTTTTGGATCGATCGTAAAAAGCAGCTCAAAATCCTCGCCTCCGCTGAGTGCGAGTCGAAATTTCTCGTCGTCCGTAAGTTTTAGGCCGCTGATCTTTCGTTCGATCGGAATGTTTTCGAGCGAAATGCGTGCTCCAACGCGACTGGCTTCACATAAATGCGCCAGATCCGAAGAAAGTCCGTCGCTGAGATCGATCATCGCCGTCGCTCCCATCTTCCTCAGTTCAACTCCAAACGGCGATGGCAGCGGCTGCAACTGTTTTAGCAGCAATGTTTTCTGCCAGCTTGGGATTGTCGAACTGTATCGCCGCCCGCGTTCGAGCAAAACCAAACCGGCCGCCGCGCCGCCGAGCGGGCCGGTGACAAATATTCCGTCGCCAGGTTTCGCCCCCGAACGCAGAACAGCACGGCCCTTCGGCACATCGCCGGCGACAATTGAATCGACGACGAGCTTTTCCGTTGTCCGCGAAACATCGCCGCCCACGATCTCTATGGAAAACTTTGCTGATAACCGATAATAGCCATCGAAAAACTCATCCGGGAACCCGGATTTCCACAGCCTTTCAGGCACCCCGATCGAAAGCATGGCCCATTTCGGCTCGGCTCCCATGGCGGCGACATCCGAAAGCGAAACAGCAAGAGCTTTCTGGCCGAGAAATTTTGCTCGTGTCCATTCGAGCCGGAAATCTATATCTTCGACGAGCATGTCGGCGGTAACGACCATGTCGAACTCCGCGTCTTTTGGAAGCACCGCGCAGTCGTCACCTACGGCTCCGAGGCCGTACGTATCTTTGATTCGTTTTATGAACTCGAATTCGGACCGCATAACTGGCACCTGTTGCCCGCAAGCAGACGGTCGGCCGTCGCTGCACTTATCCGAAACAGCTTATCGTAAACCTCCCGGGCGGCATTCAGCTAGCCGCTTCGCGATCATCTCAGGCATCGCCGCCACAAGCCGCTTCCCGCAGATATGGTCCTCTACTTCCCATATCCGTTTCAGTACAAGGACTCGGGCCATATGTCCGCCCCCGCTCTTTCCTGACGCTTTTAATGACCTCGCCCTCATTCGCCGCCTTTGCGTCAGCTCTCACCCGCAGACCGTGCCGACTCAGCAAACAACTAGCACGGTTGTGATGATAACCCGTCTCTTTCACGAATTCGTCCAGTATCACCTTCTTATCCCGTTTCCTCGAACGCTGGTACCGCAAAGCTGTCACTCGCACCAGCGATTGCCTCTCTTTCATCGTTAACCTCATCCGGCCTCCTGAAACCTCCACATTCCAGGCATACCATTATTCTTTTTTCATCAAGATTTCTCATTTGAGGCAACGAATCCATTTCATCAAGATTTTAGGTGTGTCAATGTGCGCACTTGACCTTGCCGAATGCTCATCGTAATATTTGTTTTTTCCATGCCGGAGTGGCGAAATCGGTATACGCACCAGACTCAAAATCTGGCGGGCTTAACGCCCATGTCGGTTCGAGTCCGACCTCCGGCACCAAGTTATTGCTATCCACATCCCCAGAACCTCTTCATCCCGTCCTTGTTCACGTCTCTCGCTAAGTACACTGCCTTGTTCCGCACCGTCGCTTCATCCCGCACCTTGAACTGCAATGCGTCCATATGGAGGATCGAATATAAGGCGTCAAGCGGGCGGTTCTGCCACGCCTGCACCTCTTTGCGTCAGTTCTCACCCGCCGACCATGCCGACTGAGCAAATAGCTCGCATGGTTGCGATGATAACCCGTCGCTTTCACGAATTCGTCCAGTATCACCTTCTTATCCCGTTTCCTCGAACGCTGGTACCGCAAAGCTGTCACTCGCACCAGCGATTGCCTCTCGTTCATCGTTAACCTCATCCGGCCTCCTGAAACCTCCACATTCCAGGCATACCATTATTCTTTTTTCATCAAGATTTCTCATTTGAGGCAACGAATCCATTTCATCAAGATTTTAGGTGAGTCAATTCGCGGCATTGACACAAACCTAACAAATACATACAATAACCGCGACTGACGGTATAAAGAACTTTAACACACGGATAGATAGATGGCTCGTGAACCTATAGTAATACCTGAGAAGATTTACTTTAAGATCGGGGAAGTGTGCGAACTGCTCGACGTTCAGGCCCACGTACTCAGATATTGGGAAACCGAGTTTCCGCAGCTTGCCCCGCAAAAGAACCGTTCGGGCCAGCGAAGCTACAGGCGTAAGGACGTGGAAACGGCTCTGCGTATCAAGGGGCTTCTCTACGAAGACTTATACACCATTGCCGGAGCGCGCAAGAAACTTCAGCAGGAACAACGCGAGAACGGAAAGCACAAAAATGGTGAGATCGCGGTTACCGCACCTGCCGGAGGCTCAGAAGCACCAGGATTATTCGATTCTGACATCACGCCAGGGGAGAACACCGCGGAAGAATTTGGGCATGGGTTACCCGCGATGAGTGCTCAAGGCCGCGACGCGCTCCGTTCACTCAGCGCTCAACTCCTCGAACTGCGGGAAATGCTTAAGACTAGCCAAACGGCCGAGGCCTCTGAACACCTGCGGAATCATTGAGTTTGACAAACTGCCAACGCGAAACTAATCTAAAAATTCAATTTTCGGGACGTAGCGCAGTCCGGTAGCGCGTTCGCTTGGGGTGCGAGAGGTCGTGAGTTCAAATCTCGCCGTCCCGACCAATAAAAATTGGGCTTTCAGCGCTTTCTGAAAGCCCCGTTTTTTCAACTTGGTTGCAGGTTGGTTGCACTTTTTCTTGGTCACGCCTTTTTCCGCTCAAAACTTCCGACAATTTTTCACTTTGCATCACGGTGGTTCAAGAACGTTCCGTCCAGGTTCATAACCGTGCCAGTTGGCGCATTTTTGCGATTTCTGAGAACCAAATTCTCCGAAAAGCGGCAAATATTGGCGGCACGTGCTTTGCACCGCTGACGCCGGAATTAAGATCGCTAACCACCTACCCGAACCACTTTCACCCAACTATAGATTGCTACGCAGTCGAGCGATATCGCGTTGAGGCGGGGCCCCGAAGTGTTTTTTGTACTCGCGGTTGAAATAGGACGGGTCGAGGTATCCGACTCGTACGCCCGCACTTGCGGCATCAAGATCCTCACCGAGCATAAGTCGCCGAGCTTCCTGCAGACGCAATTGCTTCTGGAACTGGATAGGGCTCATCGAGGTAACGCTCTTGAAGTGATGATGAAAACCGGAAACACTCATGCCTAGCCGACGAGCGATGTCCTCGATGTTCAGCGGCTGACTGATATTTTCGCGGACCTCTTTGATGCCTCTCGAGATCCGTCGCGAATGATCTTGTTCGGCGGTTAGGTGACGCAGTCGGGCTCCTTGGCCCTCAAGCAGCAAGCGGAAGATGATCTCTTTGAGGATCAAAGGACTCAGCGCCTTGATGTCGTTCGGCCGATCGAGCAGACGGACCATTCTAACGACCGCATCCAGCAGGTCGTCGTCGATCGGGTGGACATTCATAGCCCGAGCAGCCGGATCGCTTCGGCGTGTTTCGATCCCGGATTCGAGCGTAAATGACGTGACGAGTGCAGGGTCGAGATAAAGCCGAAGACCGAGGTACGGTCGATCCTTTGACGCCTCGACGATTCGGCCGAGGGCAGGTAAACCTACAGTCGTGATCAGATAGTGGCCCGGGTCATAACGCAGGACTTCGTCACCGATCTGAATCTCCTTGGTGCCTTGAGCGATAACGCAAAAGGCAGGTTCCATCACCGAGAAGACCGTTTTGTCAGCAACCGACGATCGAAAGAGAACAAGGGCCGGCAAGGCCTCGACATAGCCGTCCTGCGGAAGTGCTCGAGATATCCGCTCGACAAGTTCCTTTTTACTGAGCCGGGCGCCTTGTTTCTCAAATGTCAGCGTTTGACTGTCCATGAACACAACTTAGCCCGTGGCGGAGCGGCAATCAAGACCTTTTTACGGATTTTGCAGGATAGTCCAATATTCTTCGAGAATCCTCATAGTCGCGGTAATCGAATTCTAAGATTCGACCATTCCTGAAGCCGTGCTGTATTGGGGCGGGAGTTTCGTTCGAAGGTTTGCGATATCGTGCTGAGGCGGAGCCCCGAAGAGCTTTTTATAATCGCGGCTAAAATACGACGCATCTTCATAGCCGACGCTGAAGCCGGCCGTCGCCGCATCCAGATCTTCGGCGAGCATCACGCGCCGAGCTTCCTGAAGCCGCATCTGTTTTTGGAATTGCAAGGGGCTCAATGAAGTCACCGATTTGAAGTGATGGTGGAATCCGGAAACGCTCATTCCGAACTCGCGGGCGATAGCCTCTATCTTCAACGGTTCCCGGAACCGCTCTCGGAGGAACCCAACAGCCTCCGAGATGCGATGCGTTTCGCCCGCGGATGTGATCATATGACCGAGGCGTGATGCCTGGCCGTTCGCAAGAAGTCTATATACGATCTCGCGCGTTACAAGCGGTGCAAGAAGTCTTCGCTCGTCCGGAGAGTCGGCCAACCGCACCAACCTAACCACTGCGTCCAGCAAGTCGGCGTCGATAGCTTGGACATCGATCGCCTTCACATCCGCCTTGCTTTTAGAAGGGTCGGGGCCCGACTCCAGCAAAACCGCAGCAACTATGGCCGGATCGAGATTCAACCTAAGCCCGAAATAAGGCTCGTCCTCTGATGCTTTGTCTACGTGGAAAACCACCGGCAGGTCGACCGTGAAAACAAGATAATGGCCCGGATCGTAGTTGTAAACCTCATTGCCCAGGAGGGCGCGTTTGCTTCCCTGAACGACAAAGCAGAGGCAGGGTTTATATATGGGCTGTGTTGACTCAGTAGGCTTCGTCAGTCGGCTAAGAAAGAACCCCGGCGAGAATTCGACGATCCCGTCCTGAGGCAAAACACGCTCCATCCGCGTAAGCAGTTCTGCATTGAGAGACTGAATTCTCAGTCGTTCGATCTCTACACCCTGTTCAGCCATTTAGCTCGATTTTAGCCCTTTTCGTGGACAAATCAAGGATGCTTCTACTTTTCTTTTGCAGAATAGTTCAATGATTCAGCAGTTTTGTCATACCGCATGGCAGCAATTAGCTCTTAGAATCTCAGTCATGGATACATACTTGGACTAACTCCGGATCGGGGCTGAAAACCTTAGCGAACCTAGGAGGTCTAGAATAAACTATGCGTGCAGCAGTTATGTACAAGGCGGGAGATGTCCGGATCGAGAACGTGCCGGACGCTGCGATAGTCGAGCCGACGGATGCCGTCGTCCGCGTTGCGCGGGCGTGCATCTGCGGGAGTGATCTTTGGCCGTATAAAGATCTGGATGCGTCTGAGCCGCCGCGCGTGATGGGACACGAGGCGATCGGGATTGTTGATGACGTCGGTTCCGCTGTTGAGAATCTTAGGCGAGGTGATTTCGTGATAATGCCGTTCGCTTTTTCTGACGGCACCTGCGAGCTCTGCCGGGAGGCTGTGAACACGTCCTGTGTAAACGGCGGATTTTTCGGGAATCCGGTTATCGCAGGAGCGCAGGCTGAGGCCGTTCGTGTTCCGCAAGCTGACGGCACACTCTACAAAGTATCGGCCACGGATGATGCATCTCTTCTTGGATCCCTTCTGACGCTTTCGGATGTAATGGGCACGGGACATCATGCGGCCAGAGCCGCGAGGGTCGCAACCGGAAAGTCGGTCGCGGTTGTAGGAGACGGTGCGGTCGGGCTTTGCGGCGTGATAGCTGCGAAGCGACTAGGTGCCGAGCGGATTATCATCATGGGACGACACGCTGACCGTACTGAACTTGCGAAAGAATTCGGTGCGACGGATGTGGTAAGTTCCCGCGGTGAAGAAGCTGTCGAACAAGTACGCGAGCTTACCAAGGGATTCGGTGTTCATTCGGTGCTTGAATGTGTCGGAAGCGAGCAGTCACTAGTTACATCAATGGATATCGTGCGTCCGGGCGGAGCGATCGGGCGTGTCGGAGTACCGCACTATGACGCCGTTCCCACTGGGCGGTCTTTCTACAGTAATGTCACAGTCGGCGGAGGCCCCGCACCTGTTCGGGCATATATCGAAGAGCTCTTGCCCGATGTGCTGGAAGGCACCATCGAACCTGGCCGCGTTTTCGACCGCGTCGTTGATCTCGATGGCGTACCTGACGGTTATCGGGCAATGAACGATCGGGAAGCGCTGAAGGTGATGGTAACTCCGTAGAACAGGTTTGAAGCTTATGAAATATACATTAAAGTTAGCGATCGCAGCTCTGCTATTGGGCTTTGCGGGCGCGTTATACGCCGAAACGAACGATATGAAAACGAATGAGACCGAATCTAAAAATTTGACCGCGGCCGAAAGAAGCATCGTCGAGATCTCCGCTTTGACGGCGAAAGGCGATCTGGAGAAGCTAAAGACCGCGTTGAGCGTTGGCTTGGAAGCGGGATTGACCGTCAATGAGATCAAGGAAATTCTTGTGCAGATGTATGCCTACGCCGGTTTTCCGCGAAGTTTGAACGGAATCAATACTTTTCGCACCGTCTTGGACGAGAGAAAGGCCAAAGGAATAAAAGACAAAGAAGGAAAAGCTGCTACACCTGTCAGAGGCGGCGACAAGTATGAACGCGGTCGAAAGACCCTGGAAAAATTGACGGGACAGCCGCAAGTAAAACCCGCCCCGGGTTTCGGCGAATTTGCCCCGAGAATTGATAGTTTTTTGAAAGAGCATTTATTCGCGGACATTTTCGACAGCAAGGTTTTGAATCACCGCCAACGCGAAATCGCCACGATCTCGGCTCTGGCGGCGATGGACGGCGTTGCACCGCAACTCGGTTCTCATATCTCGATCGGAATGAATACCGGTTTGACCGAATCGCAGTTGAACGATCTGTTCATCGTAATTGAAAACTCGGTCGGTAAAAATGCTGCGGACATTGGCCGCGGCGTATTGAACAATATTCTGAACGGATCAACGGTCATGAAAGACACGGGCGATAAAACAGACAACACGATTTTCGGTAAAGGCGAAAAAGCGCCGCAGCAAAATTTCACGGGAACGGTTTATGTCCAGCCGATGACGGCGAGAGACGCGAACAATAATTTTTCAATCGGCAACGTAACTTTCGAGCCGGGAGCAAGATCGAATTGGCATACGCATCCGGCGGGACAGACCCTGCTCGTTGTGGACGGAATCGGGCTTTATCAGGAAAAAGGCAAACCGATCAGAAAGCTCGTCAGAGGTGACGTCGTTGTTTGCGACAAGGACATCGAACATTGGCACGGTGCCTCACCGCAAAGCCAAATGACGCACATTTCGATCGCAAATTTCAAAGACGGACAAAATGTTGTCTGGCTTGGGCCCGTCACAGATGAAGAATACAAAGCCGAAGTGAAATAGTTCATCAGCCGAGGTGGGTACAACTAGAGCTCGCGAGCGCCTAACGAAGATATAGGGTCAATGGCGCCAGGCATTGAGAAGTTTGCCGTGAACGGCAATAGCTCGACGCTCGGATTGTCGCGCCTTGCATTCACGCAATTTGCAGAATAGTTCAATGATCCGCGAGCATTGTCATACCGCTCAAAATACGCCCGCCTCTAGAATCAAGATCATAGAGAGACCAAGCCGGGTTCGGTACAGGCTTTCTTACCGGGACGATCGGGCTAGGCGGCGTCGGAACAGCTACGGGAAAATATTATGAAAATCAGATTGTTGTCAATCATTTTACTGCTCGGTTTCGCCGCTTGTTACGCACAAACGATCAGGCAAAACGAAGCAGCTAAACCGCCCGACAAAGATAAGGTTCTGATTGTTTATCTTTCCCGCACGGGCAATACCGAAGCGGTTGCCAGGATGATTCAAAACGAGGTTGGCGGCGATCTGGTGGCGTTGGAGTTGGAAAGGCCCTATCCCAAAGAGTACAGAGCGATCGTTGAGCAAGTAGCAAAGGAAAACGAATCAGGTTACTTGCCGCCACTGAAAACGAAGATCGAGAATATCGGGAAATACGACACGATCTTTCTCGGTTTTCCGACTTGGGGAATGCAGCTTCCGCCGCCGATGAAGAGTTTTTTGCGTCAGTATGATCTGAGCGGAAAAACGATAATTCCTTTTAACACAAACGCGGGTTACGGAGTCGGAAGCAGCTTCACGTCGGTTAAGGAGCTTTGCCCCGAAAGCACGGTCCTCGAAGGATTTGTGACGAAAGGCGGCATCGAGAGAGACGGAATCAAGTTGGCGATCAAGAATGCAAGAGCTGATGAAGTTCGAATTGCTGTTCATGATTGGCTTGTACGAATAAAACTTACGAAGTAAACGGGATGGAAAATGATAAATGCGAAGGAATTTGTTGCAACAGACTCTAAGATTTATCACGGGAATTTGCCCGAAGGTGCGAAAGGGCATTATTAACAGAATACGGGCATCCAATAAACTTTCGCTCCACAAATGTAAAATGTTTCAGACAACAAATTCCTGCCCCCATTTATACAATTCGGTAATTATCGGCTCTAATTTTTTTCCTTTTTCGGTTAAGGAGTATTCGACCGTTGGCGGGACGGTTGCAAAAACTTCTCTAATGACAATGCCGTTCTCTTCCATATTCTTTAATTCTTTTACCAGCATTCGGGTATTGATGTTTGGGATGCTTCGTTCCAGTTCCATAAACCGCATCGTGCCACCCAAAAGCGTGTAGATAATCGGAATCGCCCATTTACCGCCCAAAATGTCCAAAACATCCTTTAGAAAGCACTTTTGTTCTGTGTCCGCTGATTTTTTTTTGTCCATAAGCTCCTTATTTCATCAAATACTTTACTTTGTGTTACTACTCTAGTTTAGGCTACTTACTTGCAAAAGTAAAGTAGTGGCGATATCTTTGTAAAAGATTCTTAATTTGAAGGTAAAAAATACAATGAAATTATTAGAAACAATAAAAGTAGGAAATCAGACGCTTAAAAACAAAATGGTAATGGCGGCAATGACCAGAAGCCGTGCGGATGTGAACGGCATCGTTGGTGATTTAACCGTTCAGTATTACACACAAAGAGCAAGTGCGGGTTTAATCCTGACGGAAGCAATCAACATTTCGGAACAGGCTTTTGGCAGTCCGTTGACACCCGGAATTTACACGCCGGAACAAATTGAAGCGTGGAAAAAAGTAACCAAATCGGTTCACGACAATGGCGGTGTCATCTTTGCCCAACTTTGGCATACGGGTCGTGTCGCTCATTCGGTTGACCGTAACGGCAGGTTGCCCGTTGCTCCGTCGGCAATCGCAATCAGCGGAATGCAGCATTTTACATCGCAAGGAATGAAAGATTTTGAAACGCCGCACGCTTTGACCGTTGACGAGATCAAACAAATCGTCAAAGACTATGGACAAGCGGCGAAAAATGCGATGGAAGCGGGCTTTGACGGTGTAGAACTTCACGGAGCAAACGGATATTTGCCAAATCAATTTCTGGCGGAAAGTGCCAATCAAAGAACCGATGAATACGGCGGAAGTATCGAAAATAACGGCCGATTCATTTTGGAAGTAATGCGGGAATTGATACAAACTGTCGGCGGCGATAAAGTCGGCATCAAAATTTCGCCTTTACACCCCTACGCAGGAATTGTCTTGGACAATCCGGTTGCAACTTTCACTTACTTGATTCAGGAACTTAACAAACAGGACATCGGCTTTGTCGAGTTGATGAAAAGAGTGCCGATGTTTCCATTGTTAGATCACTATCCGAAAGAAGATGAAATCGAATTGTTCGGAAAATTGGTTGAATATCCGCTTATTGCAAATACGGCTTACAACCAAGAAACCGCTGAAGCCGAATTAGAAAAAGGCATCGCCCAACTTATTTCTTTCGGCTCATTTTTCTTGGCTAACCCCGATCTGCCGAAACGATTTGAATTACATGCTGAGCTAAACCAGCCCGATAAAGCAACAATGTTCGGCGGCGGCGAAAAGGGTTATGTTGATTATCCGTTTCTCAATTAGAAGAGAAGGCTAAACTCTACCGTATTTTTGCACAATGAAAATCACCCAAGAATGTCCGCGAAGGAGATTAAATTATGAAAGAAAATAACGATGCGATTAGATCAGAGGTTCAAGAAGACGAGGGCGTTAGTCGGCGGAGTTTTATTGCGAAGACGATCGTTGCCGCTGGTTCGCTTGCGGTTGCGGCATCGCAGACTCAGGTTGATGCTCAAACCGGAACGCAAAAGACTGATGCGAAAACGACTGCTGATCCTGCGATCGGGCGGAGAAAATTAGGCAAATTGGAAGTGTCGGCCGTAGGCATGGGCGTTCAGAATATGCACCGAAAGTACGACACAACCGTGCCGTATCGGCCGGAGATGATAAATATTCTTCGTGCCGCTTATGACCGCGGCATTACGTTCTTCGACTGTGCGGAGGCTTATGGCCCTTGGGAGAACGAACGCATTCTCGGCGAGGCGATACAGCCGTTTCGGAATAAGGTTGTGATCACGACCAAATACGGCTGGAACATCGATCAGGAAACGGGCCGACGCCTGCCCGGCCTTAACAGCAAACCCGACCACATAAAGAAAGTTGTTGAGAATTCGCTCAAACGGTTGCGAACAGACCGCATCGATCTCTTGTATCAACATCGAGTCGATCCGGAAGTTCCGATCGAGGATGTCGCGGGTGCGATCAAGGACCTGATGGATCAGGGCAAGGTTTTGCATTGGGGATTATCGGAACCGGGAATCCAGACGATCCGTCGCGGTCACGCGGAACTTCCGCTCACTGCCATTCAGAATGAGTATTCGATGGCTACGCGAGATCCGGAAAAGGAAGTGATACCGGTCTGCGAAGAGTTGGGCATCGGCTTTGTCTGCTGGTGGCCGCTCGACTGCCAATTACTAACGGGCTGGATCGATGCAAGCACGCGATTCTCTCCCGGCGATCTCCGCGCCTCGACGCCGAGATTCTCGCCCGAGAATCTGCCCGCCAACATGAAACTCGTTGATCTGATAAAGACCTGGGCCGAGCGCAAAAAAGCAGTACCGGCACAGATCGCCCTTGCATGGCTGATGGCCCAGAAGCCTTGGATCGTGCCCATTCCCGGAACCACGGTAATGGCCCACATGATCGAGAACAGTGGAGCGGCAAACGTGAAATTCACCTCAGACGAGATCGCCGAGTTAAACTCCGCGGTCCGAGCCATCGAGATCAAAGGCCAACGACTTCCGCAAGGTGTGTTAGTGTTTTCGGGCGTCGAGGCTTTGATTAAGAAATAGGCGGTTCGGGTCACCGTTGAAGCCGGGCGCACGGTCCGCTTGACACACGCATCCTCTTGGTCAAACGCTGTCGAAACAAACGGTATCGGCCGGGCAGGTGGAAGGAGGGCCCAAGGTCGAGATCCGTTTTGAACCAGTGCAGTCGAGAGAGGTCGATCTTTGCGTCGCGAAAAGGGCAACTTTATAATGTCGATTGAACATACTCATGAGGGTAATGAGTCCAAAAGATCTCGAATTGTTGGAAAACCTCTCTGCGGACGATAACGCCGGAACGATTCATTGCCTTAAAGAACGGCGAATGCTGATCTTCGAAGCAGAAGCGTTGGGCTTTCTGCGGAAAAATCTCGTCGAAACGTTGGGGTTTGTTGAGGCGGCGAGGATCTCTTGGAGTTTTGGTTACGCTAGTGGTTATCGGGACGCGCTGGACCTGGACAAGTTTTATAAATGGAAGGATGATCAAGCGTGGCTTGACGCCGGCCCGAGGCTGCTTGCTTTGCAGGGAATGACAGCGGTTAAATGCGGTGTTCGGCGGATCGACAAGCAAGCTGGCGTTTTTGAGACCGAAAGCGAATGGCTCAACTCCTACGAGGCCGAACAGCATCTGCGTCATCTTGGCAAAAGCGATGATGCGGGCTGCTGGACGTTGCTCGGATATGCCGCTGGCTACACTTCCGCCGCGATGGGCCGCGACATCTATTTTGTCGAAACTGAATGCGTAGGGCGAGGCGACCGTAGATGCTACGTCATCGGCAGATCCGAATGGGACGCCCAATGCGACGAGGTACAGTCTTTCAGGCACGCGATGGGAAGACACGACCTCGACCCTAGCACGGTTCCGCAAGTGTTTATCGAAACCGGCGCGGCGACGCGGCGTTTGATCGACGAGTTGAATCGTCAGCGGACAAGGGTTGAATCGCTCGAATCTCAGGTGTTTTATTTGCAGGAAGCGATTCGCAACGAGAGCGATCCGAACGAAATTATTGGCTCCAGCGCGGCGTTCAAAAAAACCTTGAAGAACGCACGAACCGTCGCCGCCTCTGACACGACCGCTCTCATTACGGGCGAGACCGGAACCGGAAAAGAATTATTTGCTCGCTACATCCATTCGCATAGTCCGCTCAAGCGACGGCCCTTAGTCGTCGTAAACTGCTCTGCTCTGCCTGCCGGACTGGTCGAAGGCGAGCTTTTCGGCCACGAAAAAGGTGCGTTCACCGGCGCGATGCACCGCAAGTTAGGCAAGTTTGAGATCGCCGGCGGCGGGAGCATATTTCTCGATGAAGTAGGCGAAATGCCGCTGGATACGCAGGTGAAATTCTTGCGCGTACTGCAGGAAGGCGAGTTTGAGCGCGTCGGAGGCACGCAAACGCTAAAAACCGATGTCCGCATTATAGCAGCGACCAATCAGAATCTGGAGCAATTAGTTGAAGACGGAAGGTTCCGCGCCGATTTGTTTTACCGCCTGAACGTTTTTCCGATAACCGTTCCACCCTTGCGCGAGCGCACTGACGACATCGTTTCGCTGGTCAATTATTTCGCGCAGAAATTCAACAAACGATTTCGCAAAAACATAATTTCGGTCAACCAGGAGTCAATCGAGCGATTAAAGCAATATCGATTTCCGGGTAACGTCCGCGAACTCGAACATCTCATCGAACGCTCGGTGCTGACCACTGCGGGCGAAGTTTTAACGATTGATTTGCCGCTCGGAAAGATCGCTCCCGCCAACGACAATTTTACAGCGATCGACGGCAAGCTCGTTTCGCTCAAAGAAATGGAACGCAATTATGTCGAGGAAGTTCTTCGACAAACAAAAGGACTAATCGCCGGGAAAGGCGGAGCCGCAGAGATTCTCGGTCTGCCCGCTTCGACGCTCCGCAGCCGAATGAAAAAACTCGGTGTGAGATGATTCTACGGTCAAGATCATTTGTGTTCATTCGAACATATTCATCCCTCAAATAAGTCGATTTATCCAACCGACAACTATTTCCGCTGGACGCGAAATATCGCGTCGGACGTGAAATATCGCCTCCGTTTTTCGCTTTTCAACTTCTAAAATTTTCTCTCAACTATTCGCTAAAGCACTGTACATAAAGACTTTGTCAGTTGTTTGCTAATTGCCTCGATCTCTGGCAAGCGAATTGCGATAAGCCTCAGTGAAACGTTCTGCATTTCGGAGGCGAAATAGTGCTGAAGATCACGATCTACAAGGACGAACCGGCCCGTTTTCGTTTCGTCCTCGAAGGTAAATTAATGACTCCTTGGACGAAAGAACTCCGCAAGAGTTGGTGCAGTTGTTCAGCGGAAACGAGATCGGGTTCGGTGGATCTAACAGGGGTTACGTTTATCGACGAAGCAGGCGAAAGGCTGCTTGGCGAAATATACCGCGACGGAGCGAAACTCGACGGCCAGAATTTACTGATAGGAGAGATGGTTAAAAAGTTTGAGGCAAAATAAAGGATAAAACAATGAATACAGATTTCGAAACAAGGATCAGAAACCGTTTTCAAACAGGCTTTGGGAACTGGAACGATGGTTACGAGGCCTGGTTGAAATGGTGTGATGAATTATACGAGCCGGATGCTCATTACAACGTAATGACTTTCCGATGGACGCTTCAGGAATACAAGGATGCCATGAAGCAAGTGTTTGCTGCATACGACGTTGAGTTAGGAGCATTTGACAATATTCTTGTCCAGGACGACTGGGGAGCAATTCGTTATACGGTTTACATTACAAACAAAAAGACCGGCGAGAAAATAGAGCAGAAAACAATGGAATTCGTCCACTTTCAGGACAACCCGGAACCGGTAGGAGCAAGGGTGATCGAAGGTTGGGCTCTTTCCGATAAGCCCATTGTGTAGCACGACAACGTGGGATAAGCGTGTCTTTCCGCCGTGAATAAAGTTTTAGAGATTTTGATTATAAGGAGCAACGAAAATGGACAGTGCAAAGAAATTGACTATCGAGGAAAGGATCGAACTACACCGGCGCATGGCGGAGGGATATCGCGATGCGTATGCAGCTCAGGGTGTGTCTGACGGCGGCGGTTATGAGTCGTGGAAATTTGCTGATGATGCTCTCTATTCGTCCCCGTATTTCATCGGCGATGAGGTGCTCACGCTGCGAGAAACTTCGATCCAATGGGCGGAAAGTGCGGCAATGGAGGCTAAGGCATACAGCCTGAAGTTTCCTGATTGGAAGCCGAAGGAGTTCAAGTGCTGGCCCGCCGATAACGGATTCGTTATGCGGACCCGATGGGAAGGCCATACAAAGGAAGGCGTAAAGATGGGATTCTACTCGATCGGCTTTGTTGATACGAACGACGAAGGCTTGATCACGCGCTGGGAGACGTTCGTCAACGATGACGAGTATGGGCCATTCCTGGAAGTAGCGCTTGGCGTTCGCGGCCCCTTCAAGGGAAAGGACCAATATCACGAGGCTCTTACCAAGGCCTTGGCGGCTGCTTGATACTCGAAGATGCCTGATGTCCTGAGGGTTGCAACCTCGAAACAGCATAGGCAGTTCTTGTCGAAATTGGAAGGTATGTTATGACAAAGCATTTACGAAAAGGCGGGGCTGCAACTCACTGGGTTTTATCGATCCGGTACAGCGTGATCGGATTGGTGTCAAACGCGCTCGGCATCGTCCGAATGGCGATGATCGTGGGGGTCGTGCTTCTCTCGACTTGGATAGTACCAGCCCAAGACGCGGCGACCCCGACGCCATCACCGACACCTTCAATAACGCCGTCACCGACACCGCTGCCGTCGGACGACGTTCAAATCGAAACGTCGGTCGAAGTGCAGACGGCACCACAGGACGGAATGCAGGCCCCGCCGCGATTTGCGACGAGCTTCAGGGTTACCTTACTTTCCGATTACGTGGCCCGTGGTATCACCTCCACACAAGGCAGGCCCGCCATACAGGCTTACGGTGAAATACGTCATCGAAACGGTCTCTATTTTGGCGTACTGGGATCATCGGTAAGCCGGCCGCAATCGCTGGGTTTGACCGGCCCGTCTGCGGAAATTAATTTTACGGCCGGCCGACGCCATATGCTGTGGCGTAAGCTCATGCTTGATTTCGGGATGTATTACTCCTGGTATGTCGATGAGAAACCAGGGCTGACCGATACAGATTCGTGGGGCGCGTTTGCATCTGGAAGATATATCGTAACGCCGGAACTGTCGTTGACCGGCGGCGTATTCTGGACGCCTGACAGAGGCGGCATGGGCGTAAAAGGGGACTATTTCACTGGTGGAGCGTCTTATAACCTTCCATTCTCTTTTGACAAGACAAAAGGAGGGTCCTTCGTTTCGGCTGAAGTGGGACGCCAACTCGTAGGAAGCTTTGAAGAATTTGATTTCCCAAATCATACGACTTGGAAAGCGGGGCTGGGCTATCGGCACAAGAACATGACATACGAACTGACTTATTCCGATAGTGACCTCTCAAAGGCAGAATGCCTACCTGCGGCCGGAAATCCTTCATGGTGCGGAAAGCGCGTGTTCCTGAGCGCAGCCTTTGACTTCAACTTCAACCTCAAGTAGCCCTTGGCAGTCGAATGTGACGAATGAATCGTGATAGTCTGAAGTTTGGCGAGACAAAACGGAGACACAGCTAAAGTGGAACTAACGTGTGGACGACTGGGTTCTTTTTAAGGAACCGGCCGTCCGCTCAAACGAGAAGACAAAACAAACCGAGCCGTACGCTTGCAGCGACCACCGGGCTCAAACCGATAATGCACCTCGCCGCCGCCGATGGCACCAAGACGATCGTCACCGCCGATACCGTAGTATTGGCCGTCGGCACCAACCGAAATCCTGACTTTCATGAAGAATTAACGGCTCGCGGAATCGAATACCACGTCGCAGGCGACTCCGCCGAAAACAGCCCCGGCACGATCGCCGGCGCGATCCACGACGGCTTTTGGGCGGAATGAAAGTGTAAATCTGTTTGGAGATCGTCACCAAGGTTTCTCGCTAGGCGTTTAGCTTGACCATCTCAATTGGCCGAAAATACAATAGCGGTATCTGCGTAGATCTTATACACAAAACGCATACGGGAGTTTGCATATCAAGAACCTTACATCACATTTCCTTAGGGCGATCATGAGTAATTTATTTCTACTTATTCCATTGGTTGGCTGCGTCAGTATCAGTTCGGCTCAGCAGAACTCCTTGAACTTAATGCCGGTGCCTTCCAATATCGAGGTGCAGCAGCAAGGGAGATTTGCTCTTACGCCGGGTTTTAGCGTTTCCGTTAATGCCGATAAAAATGACGCGGTACTGTATGCGGCAGTAAACCGTATGTATCAAACGCTGAACAGGCGGACATCTTTGTATTTCAAGACACAATACATTACGCCGTCCGCAAACACAGGCCCTGCGCAATTAACGATAACCGTACACAGCAACGCAGCCGGCGAGATAGGGATAGATGAAAGTTATAGCTTAAAAGTTACTGAGCAAAATATTTCGCTTAATGCTCCGACTACCGCAGGTGCGTTACACGGGCTGCAAACCATTTTACAACTCGCTTATAAAGACGGTGGAGCATTTTACTTGCCAACGGTCACCATTAATGACGCACCGCGTTTTAAATGGCGTGGGCTAATGATAGATGTGGCCCGCCATTTTGTTTCGCTCGATGAAATGAAACGCAATATTGATGCGATGGCTGCGGTGAAAATGAATGTGCTTCACTGGCACCTGACGGATGATGAAGGTTTCAGGGTTGAATCAAAACAGTTTCCATTGCTGCATAAACTCGGCTCTAACGGCGATTATTATACGCAGGCGCAACTGAAAGAACTGGTGAAATATGCTGCTGACCGCGGCATAATGATCGTGCCCGAATTTGATATGCCCGGCCATGCTCAAAGTTGGTTTGCCGGATACCCGGAACTGGCCAGCCTGCCCGGCCCTTATCGTCCAGGGCCGCGAACGCAATGGCAAAATGACAACCCTGACCCAAGCCGGCCATCAACGAGATCAATAGGTGACCTAATAAAGTATATGGTGTCGCCGACATTCGACCCCACCAATGAAGATGTATATAAATTCCTTGATAAGTTCGTCGGTGAGATGACAACAATATTCCCTTCGGGCTACGTCCACATTGGCGCCGATGAGAACAATGGCATGGCTTGGAAATTAAACCCGGAAATAATGGCCTGGATGAAGAAAAAGGAGATGCAAACCACCGATGAGCTGCAACGGCATTTTGTGAAAAGAGTGCATGATATTCTCAAAAAACGTGACCGCCGCATGATAGGTTGGGAGGAAATATACAACGATAAATTGCCAAAAGATGCGATCGTACAAAAATGGATAACGGATGGAGGTGACCTAACCCATCCACGAGGCACTGCAAATGAATTTGCTTCAAATGGCTACAATTCTTTGCTGTCCGAAGGCTTTTATTTAGACATTTTTATGCCGGCCTATATTCACTACAATAATCCGGCTATTAACGGCACAGATCATAGCAACTTTCTTGGCGGCGAAGCCGCACAATGGACAGAGATAGCTAACAACGAAAATTTGCCCGGAAGGATCTGGCCGAGAGCAGGCGCTGTAGCAGAACGATTGTGGTCGCCCGCATCGGTGAACGATGTAGATGATATGTATCGCCGGTTATTCAATTTGAGCAACCAACTCGATGAGCAGGGCTTACAGCATCTTAGCAATTACGAACGGGCTTTGCGCAGGTTAACCAACAATGCCCCAACGGATAATTTAAGAACACTCACCGATGTGCTTACGCCTGCTAAAGGTTATAAGAAATTGTTTGCAAAAATGACCAAACCGGCAAACCAAACACAGCAAACGGCTCCGCTTGCAGATGTATCAGACATCGTATTCTGCGACTCAGAAGTTAAGTGGGCTTTTCGCAGAAACGTAGCGGCATATTTGGAATTAAAAGATCCGGCTCTGGAAAATTTGCTAGTAAAGCAATTGATAAAATGGCGGGATAACGATGCCGGTCTGCAGCCTTATTTTCAGCGATCCGCACAGTTGGCATTGATCAAACAGCATTCGGCTAACCTGCACGATGCGGCAGTGATCGGCCTTGCCGCCATCGAAAACATAAAAGCAGGAAACCAGCCTGACGCGGCATGGCAGAAAGAACAGTTGAAAAAATTAACTGAATACAAGAAAAGCGTTGGAGAAACAGAACTGGAAATAGTAAGTGAAATAGAGGCATTGGTGAACCGAAAACTCTCACCGCTGCCAGCCAGCTTTCCGGTTTTTTAGACGTAAAACCCGGCGTCGGCGGCTATGTGGGCTGTTTCGTTCGCGTTTCGCCAAACCGCTCCGCCAAAATACAAAAGCGCTTCGGCATTTCAGCCGAGCGCTTTGGCTTTTCGCACCGGCGCTTCGCGATTTCAGACCGTTACCGCAGGTATGGGGGCACGTTTTCGGAGATCTTTTTGATTTCTTTCTTTGAAAGCTCCAGACGGCAAAAGGCTTCCCAGCTTTCGCGCGGCTGGAGGTTTCCGCCTGCGGGGGCGTCCGAGCCGTAAAGTATGCGGTTGGTTCCGATCTGGCGGATTCGCTTTACAAGAAGGGCGGAGATTTCGGGCGAATTTTTGGGAACAGCGACGGTCGTTACGTCGAACCAGAGATTGCGGGTTCGTTTGTCGCGTTTCGCGACGGCATCGGCAAGCACTTCGAGTACGGAATGAGCCTTCGTATCGTCAAAGCCCGGCCCGGAGCCGGCAAGGTGAGCAACTTGTACCGGAATGTCGGCGGCAAGCGGAAGGAGTTGTTCGAGAAAAATGCGGGCTTGTTCGGCACCGTACGGACGGTCCTGAGAGATGGAAGCCCTTAGATGTACAACGATCGCCATCCGGTTTGAGTTAGCCGCCTCAAAGATTTTCTTCAGCTTTTCGAGGTGTTCGGGATTCTCAAGCTGCACGTCCGAGTTGCCGAAATGCATCTTTATCCCGTGCCGGAGGTTCGCATCTTTCGCACAGCGGGCGAGTTCGTCAAGCGCGTAATCCTTCAGCGGATTGAAACCGCAAAAGGCGATCAGCCGTTTCGGATATAACGCCGCCTGTGCTCCCGTCCAATCGTTATCCGCCTTCACCTTTGCGTACTCGTCCTGCGGCTCGCGTCCGGGCCTGCCGTACATGTAGGCTACCGACAAGATGACACCACGCTTGATCCCGGCATTATCCAGAAAGCCGATGACGTCCTCAGCCGTCAATGGCTTAGCCGTAGTGATGCCGAGCTGTTCAAGCGTAGCAGCACTGAAAAGGTGCTGATGATGGTCCGCCGCGGGCTTGATCTGCTGGGACAGTGAAGCTCTCGGTTGACCTAAAGCAAATAATGGCGTCAATGCGATCAGCAGGACACTCAGATGAACGTGCTTCATGATAACTCCTCAAATAAATTTCTGTGAGCCGAATAAAAGCTCCTGTTTATCGAAATATATGCGAGACGCGGTCTTAATTACGAACGTTCAAGGTATTCGGTTCCACAGTATTAGACGGGATGTGTAAGCGGCTCGCTATTCGGACTTTGCTATTGGATTTCGGAAAGGAGCGGAGTAATCCTGGAAAGCTGGTAATTAACGGCGAAGCGGCGTTGGCTTGAATGAGTTGCTAGCTCTTTTGCGGAATATTCTCGCCTTTATTAAAGAATTCGAGTGAAGCGGAGTTAAGGCAATATCTTTGGCCGGTTGGCGGGGGGCCGTCGGGGAAGACGTGGCCTTGGTGTGAGCCGCAGCGGGCGCAGCGGATCTCAGTGCGGCGCATTCCGTGGCTGGTATCGTCGATCTGAGCGAGATGATCTTTGTCGAACGGGGCGTAGAACGACGGCCATCCGGTGCCGGAGTGAAATTTGTGTTCCGAGGTGAACAGCGGCAGGCCGCAGAGACGGCATGCGTAGGAGCCGTCGAGATGATTGTCGAGCAAGGTGCCGCAGAAAGGCGCTTCGGTGCCGTGGTCGAGAAGAATGTGTCGTTCTTCATCGGTCAGGCCGGCGGCGAGGCGGTCGATAGTTTCGCTATCAAGCGGCGTGATGTCATATCCAGACGCGGAAAGACGTTTTTCTGTTCTTGCGGATGTGCTCATGGATTCTATTGTAAGAAATTGGATGCGGAATTGAAATGCTTGTGCCGCGGCGGCGAACAGAATGGATCAAACCGGGACCACGAAAAACACGAAACAAAAGCGAAATGCAGAAGCCCGCACGAAGTAAGGGCGCAATAGACAAGTCGCGTATCACGCCCTTACTAGCGTGCGGGCTTCTGCAGGTGCTGGCTTCGGCAGGGGGCGGGTTGAAGCGAACACAGCGATCAGGCCCTTACTGTCGTGCGGGCTTTTGCAGGGGCTTGTTATCTATTTTAGGCCTCTAAAGAGGATGGCGTCGTGCTTCCAGCCGCCTTCGACCAGGACGAAGCTCTTTGCATCGGGTGACAGGCCGAGACCCGCGGTTTCGCTGATGTCGAGCGGGCCGAGATCGCGGAGTTTGATCGGCGGGCCGCCATCGAACGGCTGTTTATAGAGAATATTCCCGCGGCCGACGCCCTGAAAGGCAATGTATATGAAAGAACGTTCGCCGGGCAGCCAGCCGATCTGGAGCAGGTCGATAGCGCCATCGGGCAAGCCGAACGTTTTCACGTTCCGGCCGTCAGCCGTCGAGGCGGCCGCCAGCACCGGCTTTGGGCCGGTGTCCTCAACAAAAGCGACGATCGATCCGTCGGAGGTAAAGCCGAACCGCGAACGGCCGCGATCGAGAACCGCTCGTTCCTCGCCGTTCTCAAGCGAAATTACCCAAAGCCGTCCCGTTATCGCATGCCGATAGAACAGCGACCTTCCGTCAGGCGTGGCAAACATCGGCATTCCGCCGGTCGTTTGTGTGACCTGGCGCTGATCGCTTCCATCCATTCGCATACGCCAAACGTGGGCCTCGCCGCTGCGGTTGGATGAAAAGTAAGCGAGCTTTCCGTCCGATGCGGCGATCGGGAGCCTATCGTCCGCCGGATCGTTGGTCAGTTGACGCTGCGAACCGCCGTCGGCGCTCATGCTCCAGATCTCGTCGTTGCCGGACCTGACCGATGAAAA
>JADLDC010000310.1 GCA_020846885.1 Acidobacteriota bacterium
GTCCTTGGTTATGACAACATCCAGTTCAAGCGTGTCCGCACCGAGGTCAATGGCTTTCTTGAAAGACGGAATAGTATTTTCCGGCAGGTGGCCCCGTGTTCCGCGATGGCCTTCTATGCTGACCGTTTTCGGCACCTGTGCCGTCAGAAAGGCCGCGAGAATGAATATACAAGTCCATGACACCAAAAGACGCATACTTAGAGCATACCGCACGAAAGGCATCGAGCCCACGTTCCACGTGTGCACCAGGAAACAAATTCAATGCTAAAATATCTGCCTATGCTCACGAAAGAAACTGTCGCATTCCTGAAAAAGCTAGAAAAGAACAACAACCGTGAATGGTTCACGGCAAATAAGAAATTGTTCGAGGAAGCGAATACTAACATCATTGCCCTGACGGACCAACTGATCGGACGAGTAGCAAAATTTGATGCTGATGTGGCGGGGCTAGACCCAAAAGCCTGCGTTTTCCGGATCTATCGGGATGTTCGTTTTTCAAAGGACAAGAGCCCGTACAAAACTAACCTCGGAGCCTTCATTGCACCCGGCGGGCGAAAGGCAATGTCGCCTGGCTACTACTTTCACATCCAGCCCGGTATGTTTTTCAGCGCGGCGGGCAAGTATATGCCTGACTCGGCGGAAACACTAAAGATCAGAAATGCGATCGCAAACCACACCAAAGAATTTAGAAAGATCGTTGAGGCTAAGAAATTTCTAGAGCGTTTCGGCGATTTCCATGGTGAAAGGCTGAGCAGGCCACCAAAAGGATTTGCCGCAGATCACGAGGCCATCGAGTATTTGAAACTGAAGTCATTCACCGTTGGACAAGAATTCAAAGAGAGCGATGCGGTTTCGGCGGACTATCCAAAAATGCTGGCCGAAAGTTTCAAGGCAGCCTATCCGCTTGTCCTGTTTCTACGGGCCGCGCTGAAATGATCATCTTGCGGAAGCCCTCACTTAATTAAATGTGGCCCGACCGGATCGGTCAGGTAGATCAATAACAATACAAGAATAAAATAGGGCAGCAATGATACGGCACCGGGATAGTCCTTGGCTATCCGCTGCCCAAAGAAAAGTGATAGCAGGGCCAAAGCCGCTATGACGGCCGACCAGAAGATGATCACGGTCGTGGCCGCGATCACGAAATAAAGAATGCCAACGGCCGCGAGCACACCAGCGGTCAACTCCATCACCAGTATCGTTCCGAGAAGAAGCGGCACGAACGGGCCCATGAACGTCTTGGAAAAATGCTCGGTCAGCCAGCCGAGATTGCCTTTCCAATCGGTCATCTTGTCCACGGCCGATTGCAGAAAAAGCACCGCTACCATAACGGCCGCAAGCAGAGCGGGCAGATTTTTGCCTATTTGTTCGAGGTCAACCACGGATTATTTAAAGTCTTCGTCCTCGGCTTTTTCGATCTTTTCAACCCGGCGCTCATGCCGGCCGCCTTCAAAATCAGCGTCGAACCAGGCTTTCACGATCTCTTTTGTCTGATCGTCACTAATAAATCTGGCCGGGAGTGCAAGAATATTGGCATTGTTGTGTTGACGTGCAAGCCGGGCAATATCCGGGCTCCATGCAACCGCGGCACGGACGCCGTGCACCTTATTCGCTGCGATCGCCATTCCTGTTCCCGATCCGCAAACAAGCAATCCTTGGTCGAAATCACCGTTTGCCACGGCACGGGCGGCCTTCAACGCATAATCCGGATAATCGACCGAATCGGTCGAGGTCGTGCCCATATCAGCGAACTCGATACCAAGTTCATTAAGCGTCGATTTAAGCTTCTCTTTTTCCTCAAATCCCGCGTGGTCCGCCGCGAGAGCGATCTTTTTAGACATAGTTCTATTTTAGCCGATTCTACCTGGTCAAAAAAGTCGCCCCAAATATTGTTGTTTAACGCGGCCAAAAATCTTATACTTTCCGTGGACAAGTGCGACCCGCCCGGCCTATGCAGTATCACCTTCGCCTTACATTGCTGTACCTATTGGCCATTGCCATGACGGCCATTCCGGCTGCCGCACAGGACCTGCTGCCTGAATTGGTCAAGCGTATCAAGCCCTCGGCGGTGGCGATAGAAACGTTTGATCAGAGAGGCAATTCGATCTCGCGCGGATCGGGGTTTTTTATCGCTTCCGACCGCATTATTACTAACCGGCACGTTATCGAGCGAGCCGCCCGCGTCGAGATCCATTTGGTTGACGGGAAGAAATTTCCGGTAAAAGGCGTCCTGGCGGTTGATGGCGAAGGAGACCTTGCTTTGCTAAAGGTCGAAATGCCTTCGGTTGTTACATCGGCTCTTCCAATTTCAAAAGGTGTTCCGCAGGAGGGCGAATCGATCTTGGTGGTCGGAAATCCCTTTGGCCTGGAGGGCTCAGTTTCAAATGGGATCGTCTCTGCAGTCAGAGAAATATCTGGCTATGGAAAGATCATTCAGATCACCGCGCCGATCAGTCCCGGCTCGTCCGGGTCGCCGGTCGTGAATATGTACGGCCAGGTGATAGGCGTTGCGACGCTGCAGGCGGCCGAGGGGCAGAGCTTGAATTTTGCTGTTCCGGCAGAGCGGATACTTCAGCTAAAGGTGAGCGAGCTGCAGACCGTTTCGTCGCTCTCCACAACAACGCAGAAGAACAAGCGTGCAGCCGCCGAAGGGCTTTATTCGCAGGGCGTTGCATTGCTTTCGCGCGATGATTACGCAAGGGCTTTGCCGTTCTTTGAAAAGGCGGCCGAGACCGATGCGACGTATGCTGAGGCTTGGTATCAGACCGGATTTTGCTATGGTACGCTTGGCCGCCATGCCGATGCGTTGAAGGCCTCGAAGACCGCGGCGAGGCTGCGTCCTGACTGGGCCGAAACCTATGTAAACATTGGTGCTTCGAGCTATGCCTTGCAGCAGTACAAGGAGGCGGCAGATGCGTATAAACAGGCGATCAGGCTTGATGACAGCAAGGCGGAAACGCAGTATGCGCTTGGTTTGACGCTGGAAAAGCTTGGGCGGACCGATGAAGAAACGCTTGCTTACAAGCGTGCGCTTGCTCTTAATCCGGGGCTTGCGAATGCGATGGAAAAGCTTGGCCTCGCCTATATGAAGCAAAAACGCTGGAATGATGCCTTTACGGCGTTTGACCAGTTAAAGATCTACAAACCCGAGGCGAAGACATATAACTATATCGGCGAAACGCTGTTCGAGCTCGGCAAGACCCAAGAGGCCAGCGATGCCTTTAACACCGCCGTAAATTACAACCCCGACCTCGACAAGGCCCGCTATAACCTTGGCCGAACCTATCTAAAACTCGGTAATACCGCCATGGCACAAGCCCAGTACGAGATACTCCGCTCCGCCCGCTCCGACTACGCTGACCGCCTGCTTGTGCTGATAGATCCTTGAAACGAAATGATCAACGCCAATGCGTTTGAATTATTCGTCGTCGATCGAGTCAATTAACCGCTTTTGGCGAGTTGATCGTATGCGGAGAATATTGACCTTAGATCCGGCAACTGTGAAGAGCATTCTATACACATTCCGCCTGTCGCCGAAGAGAAGCTCGCGCACTTCGAAATCAAAAGCGGCACCCTCTTCGCTGATCCTGCCGCGGAACGGATGAGCGCGAAGCGAAGTTGCGGCCTCGCTGCAACGCCACAGCCATATATCGGCATGGTCTGGAGCATTTTCAAGCAGCCACAGCCTTATTTCGAATATATCTGCCTTCGCAGACGGCATGATATCGACCTCGTATCTCATTTACGGGGTTTCTTGCCGGCGTCAGCTAGCAGTTCGGCAAAAAAGGTATCGGCCGGTTCACCTTCGCCCGACTTCATTTCCCGGATGGCAGGACGCAGGGCTTCGATAGTATCAAGCCGCTCAGTGATCTCCAGCAACCGTTGATAACTAGCGGCGTCCTGAACTACGAGTTCGGCCTTGCCATTGATGGTCAGAACGACCGGGTTGCCGGAACGCTTCAATTGCTTGAGAAATTCGGCGGTGTTTCGTTTAAAATTCGACAACGAATCGATCTCATTTTTCAGGTTGATCATATTTGCACCGTATCTGCATCAAATATAGTGCAATTTTGACGTGTCGTCAATACGCCGACCGCCTGCTTGTGCTGATCGATCCCTGAGCTCAAAAAAAACCGACGTAGGTAAAAATGGCTGGAGCCGATTCGCGGTGCGGTAGAGGTGTCCTGTGTTTCCGGCGATGCGGCACTCGGGCTTCAAAGTTGGCTTCATGTCGAAGTTCGGCTTCGCCGCGACGAAGGGAAGCGAATCCGGCGGTTCACCGATCTCGCGAAAAATTTTATTGACAGTCCTGTTGCAACGATGATACAGTGTTTTGTCGGTAGGAGCCACAAAAACTATGAACAAGCGATGGACAACATATAGTGGGCTTAGTTCACGAAGCCGCAAGGCGCGGCCGCGTGTTTCGTTGAGGAATGGTGACATGGCGATCAACGACCAGGCATACAGTGCAATGGGCCGGCCCGAAGCGGTCGAGCTGCTTTTCGATCAGCTGAACAAGATCATCGGCCTCAGGCCGGCGCCGGCCGACTTGCCGAACGCGGCCGTTGTTGGCCGGTACCAGCACGGCCGGACCTATCACCGCCTGAGCATTGGCCGCTTCTGCAACTATTTTGGCATTGATGTCCCGCATCGCATCCAGTTCGAAGACGCCCATGTCGATGCCGACGGCATCATGGTGCTCAGCCTAAAAACCGCCGTCCTCAGCGACGACCCCCGCTGTAAGTAGCCGCCGGCCTCTTCTTCTTTTCCGAACTTTGTGTTAGGCCCGGTTGTTTAACACAAAGGCCGCGGAAGTTTAAGACACAAAGGGAACAAAGGTATTTTGCGTTTCAGCTGTCAGGTTTCCGGCTGGCCGAGCAGGCCCGGCCGCGAATGATACGCATTGTATGTTGATCCTTGCATACAATGCGTATAGTTTTGATCTCGAATGCTGAACCGGCCCCTCATCGAGGACTTCGGCAAAAGGATCCGCACCCTTCGAACCGAACGCCGCCTCTCCCAAGAAAAACTAGCCGAACTAACCGGCTTCCACCGCACCTACATCGGCATGGTCGCCTGCTGTTTAGACGATTCTGTCGGATTTGCGATCTAAAAACTTCAATAGTGCTTTGCGCACTCTCTGAACATTTTTGACATCACATTCCCAAACAATGAGAACCTTCCAGCCGAGCCTTTTTAGGGATTTAATATGATCTTTATCACGCTCTGCATTCCCCGTAAGCTTCGGAATCCAATATTCTCTATTAGAGCGTGGCGTAGTACACCGTTTGCAACCAGTATGTCGATGCCAGAAGCATCCATGGACGAATATAGCCGATTTGAATTTTGGAAGGACAATGTCGGGTTTTCCCGGCAGGGTTTTTACGTGTAGCCTAAAACGATAACCGAGGTTGTGGAGCAGCGAACGGACGACCGTTTCCGGCTGTGTATTGCGGCTCCGAATGCATGACATGTTTCGGCTTCGCTGTTCCTTGGAAACTGTATCGCTCAAGATTCAAAGTCAGTAGGCACAAGTTGACGACCTAGAGTAAAGAAATTTCGAAGCTGTGTTTTAGTAAATGGCGCGGCCTGGTGCTGATTCAGCATCCTAAGAAGAACTTGAGCGGTAATCGCCGAACCACCGATGCCCGTATCCCGATGTATCTGTGTAATTCCACGGTCAATAGTATTGCCGAAGCCGCCGGCAATATATGAAAAATACGAGAGACGATAGTCCGATCCATCATCGCTATAGACTCGGTATCTAGGGATGTAAACGTGCGTCATTCGCCTGCGTTCATCACCGCTAATTGTGTAGGCCTTATAGGCTTTGGTATCCAGAATGCTGATGTATGGATCAGTAGAATCGACTGAAATTGCAAGAACATCCGGCGTGTTACCCAATGAACCTACCCACTTTGTTTCATAGCCCAAGCCGTTGATTCCGAACACTCCTTCAGTTGCTTTCTCAAATTCGGTTGCAAACTCTCGGCCGCTCATTGACAGTGTTAGGTATCGTTCCTCAAAGACTGTCAAGGTTGGGCGAACTCCCATTGATGTGATTACGCGTTCTACTGTCTGAACGCGAACACCAGTCTGGTTCGAAATTCGGCAAATAAGGGCGGCATCTATTGCCCTAATTGGCTCCCGAGCCAAGATATCCCAAAGAGCCAACAAGATGCTTCGTTTCTCGGCCTCTGGGGCTGCCACCATTCCTGCACCAGCGACAAAGTTTCGATTGTCTCTCTGATGATTCGGACCAAGGCCATACTTTCGAAGGAAATACTCGTGTTCGTCGGTTCTCGTGTTAAGAGCAGGTTGGGTAACAACCAATCCTCGTACTTCAGCGAGCCGAGCAAGAACGATTGAGATCCGGCTACCGTCGCCGCGGTCTATAAGCTGAGTAAATTCGAGCTGGTTAAAGAAAGTATTTGCCGTGTCTCGGAGCTTCGAGAGCTTACCATAATTCTGTTCGAACACCGTATCAAAAATTGCGTCGTTGTAACCGCTTCTTCGGTATCGGAGGATCTTTCGAGCGCATTCTGCAAGGTCTGCGTCAGTTTCGGCAAATGGAAGCACACATCCGGCCAGTTCGTTTTGCGTTAAGTATCCGCCTACCTCATCCCGTAAAAGCAATTTCAGAACAAAACGAAATGGGAAAATTCTAAATCTAGCGTGCAAAAAGGTCGCATGAGAAAACTGCGAAGGATACTGAAAGTCAAGGATCTGTTTCGTGAAGATTTGAACCGGTGAAGCTCCTTTGAGAAGATCGTCACCTGCAAAAGTGGCATGAACGGCACCGCGACCATCCGCACCATCAGCGAACCAGAGACCAAACGACATAAGCCACGCCGCATACGTTCTAGCTCCTCCTCCGGTTTGATCTCTTCGCGCTCCAACTCCTTTTAGGCCCTGATCCTCCAACGCCTGTTCGAATTCAAGGTGGAGCGGTCGATTGCCATACCAAACCTTGCCTTCGGCCACCGTAAGGAATACGCGCAGCACTTCTACTATCGTAATTAGCTTTCGCTTAGGTCGAGTTGTCCACCAATGATTAATTTGCGGCATACGCTAACGGAATTTTCCTTGATGCGAGGTTTTCTGAAATATTTGCGGGAATCCATTCGTATTCGATGCCGGCGAACGAGTTAATTATCGCGTCAAATATGACCTTAGCTCCACGCGGCGGTACGGCCATCCCGATTTGTTTCCGAACCTGCTCTTTTGAACCACAAAATTGAAAACGATCCGGAAAGGTTTGTAGTCTAGCTCGTTCTCGGTTGGTCAAGGCTCTATTTTCCTCCCAATGATAAACATGGGTACCACCACCGCCGCTTCCCGTCACAGTGTAAGAAGGTCTGTCAGGATGAAGTCGCTTGTAAATCTGACTAATCTTCGCACCCTTAACATTCAACTGTAGATGCTCGGGTATGTTTGCAGTAAAAGCGTTTTGACCAGGATCAATGTATTTCAGCCGTTCGACCACACTTATCGATTGTTTTGTGTATTCGTTATTAAACGCGTCATGCGGTATTGGCGGCACCATAATCGCTGTTTTGCTTGAAACGTCAAAATCCCGGAATGGAATTGGTGACGGCACCTTAAATTCCACGTTTAGGTCCATTCGAATTCCAACAATTATTATTCGATGCCGAGCCTGCGGGACCCCATATTTCTCAAACTTATATAGATGAGGGACGATTTCATAACCTACACCGCGCATTTCAGATAGGATCGTCTCAAACGCATTTCCTTCATTCGAATTCCGCAAACCGCCTACATTCTCAGCTAAAAACCATTTTGGTTTAAAATACTCCAAGGCTTTAACGCCATATTTGTATAACGGCCCAAAGTTTCCGTTTGTCCCCTTTTGTTCGCCGACCATACTGAAATCGTTACATGGAAAACCGAACGCAAGAGCATCAATATCGGAAACCTTCATTAACGAACGCATTTCAAGCTCCCGCACATCGGAGCATATTACGGATTCTGGCTCAGCGGGACATATGTTTTTAACATATGTCTCACATGTGCTCCTATCATAATCGGTAGCCCAAGCATGCTTTATGTCGATCAATGAGTCGATCCGCTCTTTGCTCGACATTAGAGCGCCAAGAGCAATACCGCCCGGGCCGGAAAATAGTTCTCCTAACCGAAAGGTAGTCCGTGTTTTGTGAAACGCAGTATCTTGATCTGGTAGGTTCATTGATGCTATTTCTTCTGACGATTTGAGGCGTGGAACTTAACTGAGATCTGACCATCAAGGATTTCGTCTATCTTCGTAATAAATGCTGACAAGGAAGTGCCCATAGCGATGCAAAACGCGCGAAGTTCAACCACATCTAGGCGCCGTTCTCCTCGTTCAACTTTGCTAACAAAGGACTGGGTCTGCTGTAATCGCTCAGCAACTTGCGCTTGCGTTAGCGATTTGGCCTCGCGAGCGTTCCGTAACTGATCGAGGAATAGTGAGTAATCGTGCGAATAGATAGATTTTTCCATTGAAATTATTTGCTTAACGACAAGGCTAAAGTCGATTTTGGAATAGTCCAAAATCGACTGTTTGCAGGCTGGTTGGTTGGATTAATTGCTAGGAGTGACTAACCGACATGCGCTACAGAGGGCTTGGCGGAGGAGGAGTTCGGGTTTGGTGTTTTTGGCGCGGTTGGCGCTCATTACGCGCGAGACGGCATCGTTTTTTGGAACGGGCGATCGTTTGTCGCGGACGTACATTTATTAGAGATTAACAGGATCGCAGCGATGTCAGAACCGGGAGCGGTAGCGACCGGGTTCTTACTCCCGCGGTTTGTACACGTCCGAACCGCGAGCGGCCTTTTTCTTTTTTGCCCGCGAATTACGCTAATTTGCACGAATAGAAAGAATTCATTCTTCATTCGCATCAATTCGCGATATTCGCGGGCCGATCTGTGCTCATCTGGTCAGAAGGGCATCGGAAACCGGTCGCGGGTCTGAGAGGAGGTCGAACGACCTGCCAATGGAATAAGAACCCAGTCGCTACCGCTCCCGGTTCTGACAGGAGATGGGAACCCGGTTGCTATGGCTTGCGGTTGTGACATTTTGACGGCTCTTGCAACCTCAAGTATTCTTTTCGCACGAGGAGAAAAAAATATGGAACGTAAAACGGCTGATGAGTATCCGCAGGAGTTGTTGGACCTTTTTCATGAGTACCAGCACGGCGACATGGGGCGGCGCGAGTTTTTTGGGCATTTGTCGCGGTTTGCGGTTGGCGGGCTGACGGCGGCGGCGTTGTTTGAGAGTTTGACGCCGAATTTTGCTTGGGCGCAGACGGTCGATCCGCAGGACAAGGAACTGCGGGTTGGTTATGAGACGGTCGAATCGCCCGCCGGGAACGGGTCGATCAAGGGCTATCTGGCGCGGCCGGTGAAGGGGAAAAAGTTTCCGGCCGTGCTGGTGATTCATGAGAACCGCGGGCTGAACCCGTATATCGAGGACGTTGCGCGGCGGTTGGCAAAGGCTGGCTACATGGCGTTTGCACCGGACGGGCTGACATCGGTCGGCGGTTATCCGGGCGATGAACAGAAAGGCGTTGCTTTGTTTCGCACCGTGGATGGCAAGAAGATGACGGAAGATTTTGTCGCGGCGGCGATGTGGCTGAAAAAACGGCCGGACAGTACGGGCAAACTCGGCGCGGTCGGTTTCTGTTTTGGCGGCGGCATGGTGAATCAGTTGGCCGTGCGGCTTGGGAAAGACTTGAATGCCGGCGTCGCGTTTTATGGACGCCAGGCCGGCGTCGCGGATGTGCCGAAGATCTCGGCTCCGCTGATGTTCCAATACGCCGGCGCCGATACGCGGCTGAACGAAGGCATCGCGGTGTATGAGGCGGCCCTGAAAGAAAACGGGAAAAAGTTTGAAAGCTTTATGTACGAAGGCAAGCAGCACGGATTCCATAACGACACCACGCCGCGCTATGACGCCGAAACCGCAAAACTGGCATGGGAGCGGACGCTTGGGCATTTTAAGAAGTATTTGAAGTAAGTGCGTGTTCGTGTGAATGTTGCGGTGATGGACACTGAAAGATCGAACCACGCGCGTCAGCCCGCAAAAGTCGCGGACTGCCACCCCTCCTTTTCCAAGGAGGGGAATAGGGAAATGCCGGTCGCTGGCGGGTCGTCGTTTTGACGTGAAGCTAAAGTGCACAGATGAGATTTAGTGAACTAATTCGCCTGCTGGAGAGCAACGGTTTTAGGCTGATCAAAGAAAAGGGATCGATCCGGTATTATGCAAAGGAGGGGCATGACCGCTTAGTTCGTGTTGATTTTCACGGCGCAAAAGAGGTGCCGACGGGTACATGCCATGCTATCCTTAAAGCGGCAGGAATAGGAAAAAGGTAATGCTCGATATCAAATATTCACTCGTCATTGAGGCTACTGAAGACCCGGAATTCTTTGGTTTTTTCTCGCCTGATCTTGAAGGCTTTACGGGCGTCGGCAACTCGGTGGAGGATTGCCTGTACAAAGCAAAATGGGGCATGAACGAACACGTCGAACTGCTTCGTGAACAAGGTTTGCCGATCCCGTCGCCGAATTCGGCCCCAACAGTTTTGGTCCGTAATGCACAACCTGTTCTTGCCGCCGCTTAGCCGCGGTAGTTTGCGGGCGGACACGTAGATCAAGAAATTGGCATCGCCAGGGCTGCAAAACGATCAGTATGAAACAAATTCCTTTCGTTATTGTTTTGGTGCTGGGCATTTCCTCGATCGCCTTTGGGCAGTATAAAAAGGGCAGTGTTGAGGAGAAGCTGATCCAGTTGGATAAGGCGTGGACGTCTGCGGAATTAAGGGGTGACAAGCGGGCGGCCGGGGCGTTGGTGGCGGACGATTTTGTCGGGACGACGCAGCGGGGTGAAGTGCAGAACAAGGCCCAGTATATCGCCTCGGTCGTGCCGAATGCGGATATGGTCAAGTCTGACGAATACAAGATCAGCCTCTACGGCAACACGGCGGTGATGACGCATCGCTCGACGGTGTCGGGTGTGAGGAACGTTCAATTTCGCAGCACTCATATCTGGATGAAACGCGGCGGCAAATGGCAGATCGTTGCTCACCACGGCAGTTTGATAGCGCCGCCGGACGAGGACACGGACCAATGACGCCGGAATTCGAACAGATGATGCACGACCCCGATCTCGAGGCGACGCGTGGGCCGGGCGGGACGCTTATTTTTTTGGACGGCGACGGTTACTGCGTTGTCGGGCCGGAGTTTGTTAGTGTTGAAGAAAGCGATTGTTTTGCCTACGGCGAGACGCGTGAACAGGCGATCGCGAATTATGCGGCGAGGATGGAGGCGGGAGATTAGCCGTGGTGTGAGATAGGTGTTGGGAAACCGGTCGCTACTTGCTCGCGGTTCTGACATATATTGCGCAAGCCCGCACGAAGTAAGGGCGATACACGCAGCGTTGGATATATCGCCCTTACTTCGTGCGGGCTTTTGCATAGTCGCTACCGCTTCCGGTTCTGACAGGAGGCCGGTCGCTACCGCCAGCGGTTCTGACAAAAGGATCGAACCACCCCGTCAGTCCGCAAAAGACGCGGACTGCCACCCCTCCTTTTCCAAGGAGGGGAATAGGGGAACCCGGTCGCTATCGCTCGCGGTTCTGACAAGAGGTGCTGACAAGGAGGGAATATGCCAGGAACAGTCAAACTTCATAGGGTTTTTAAGTGTAGGCCGGAGCGGATATATAAGGCTTTTATCGACGCGGATGCGATGGCTAAGTGGCTGCCGCCGAACGGGTTTACGGGAAAGGTACACGAGATCGACGCCCGTGTGGGCGGAAGCTATCGCATGTCGTTCACCAATTTTTCGACCGGTTCGAGCCATGCGTTTGGCGGCGAATTTCTTGAGATGATCGAAACCAGCGGCTGCGATATTCGGACAAATTCGAAGCCGCAAACCTGCCCGGCGCGATGGAAACGACGGTCGATATAAGATCGGTCTCGGTCGGGACGGAAGTGAACATCGAGCAAAAAGGAATCCCTGATATGATCCCGGTTGAGGCCTGCTATCTCGGCTGGCAAGACTCGCTGCGGCTACTCGCAATGCTGGTCGAAGCGGATGTGCCGGATGAGTAGGGCAGTTCCGGCGTTACGCTTTCCCACCCGCTTACGCAGGTGGTACTTACTTGCGATTTATCAAACTCGCGACAAAGCCGGCGCCGAAGCCGTTGTCGATATTTACTACGGTCACGTTTGAGGCGCAGGAGTTTAGCATTCCGAGCAAAGCGGCGAGGCCGTGGAAGGATGCGCCGTAACCGATCGAGGTAGGCAGTGCGATGACCGGGACGGCGACGAGGCCGCCGACGACCGATGGCAGTGCGCCTTCCATGCCGGCGGCGACGATGACTACGCGGGAATTTTGCAGCCGCGCGCGTTCGGCAAGGATGCGGTGAACACCGGCGACGCCCGCGTCCCAGATGCGATTGACGCGATTGCCCATCGCTTCGGCTGTGAGCGCGGCTTCTTCGGCGACGGGAATGTCGCTAGTTCCGGCGGTGCAGACGGTAATCTCGCCTATGCCGAGATCGGTCGAGTCTCGCAAAACGCGGATCATTTTTGCCGATTCGTGCCATTCGGCCTCGGTGTGGACATTGCGGACCTGGCCGAAGACCTCGGGCGTCGTGCGGGTGATCAGAACGTTCGGTGCGCGGGCGACGACTTTTTCGAAGATGCCGCAGATCTGCTCGGGCGTTTTGCCCATCCCGAAAATGACCTCCGGAAAGCCTTGCCGCTCGGCCCGGCCATGATCGACGCGGGCATAGCCGATGTTTTCGAAAGAAAGATCTTTTATCCGCGCGGCGGCGTCTGCTTCAGACAGTTCGCCGCTTTTTACTTCGGCAAGGATATTTTTGAGATCTTCGGTGTTCATTGCAAAAGAATACACGAAAAAAAGCGGTTTCGTGGTAATGGGCGAGAATCATGACCGCGAAACACACGAAAACAAGACACGAAAATACACGAAAAGAAAGCGGTTTCGTGGTAATGGGTGAGAATCATGACCACGAAACACACGAAGACAAGATGCGAAAATACACGGAAAAAAGCGGTTTCGGTTTCGTGGTAATGGGCGAGAATCATGACCACGAAGCACACGAAGACAAGATACGAAAATACACGAAAGGAAAGTGGTTTCGTGGTAATGGGCGAGAATCATGACCACGAAACACACGAAGACAAGACACGAAATACACGAAAAGAAAGCGGTTTTGTGGTTGGGCGAGAATCATGACCACGAAGCACACGAAGACAAGATACGAAAATACACGAAAAGAAGGCGGTTTCGTGGTTATGGGCGAAAATCCTGATCAACAAAAATCACGAAATGGTAGTATTGCTCTATTCGATATGGAACTTACGTTTGCGATCACCGGTGCTTCGGGGGCGATATATGCTTGGCGGACGCTGCAGTTATTGGCGTCGAGCGGGGTTGTTGAACGGATCAATCTGATCATGTCATCAACGGCGGCGACGGTTGCGCAGGTCGAGATGGGCGTGAATTTGAAGGATCCGGCGCTCCATCAGATAAACGACTGGCTCGGCCTTGAGCCGGAGTCACGTCTGATACGGCTTTGGCGGCTGGACAATTTTGCGGCAAAGCCTTCGTCGGGGTCCTATAAACAGGCCGGAATGCTGATCGTGCCGTGTTCGATGGGAACGCTTGGAGCGATCGCGAGCGGAGCGGGAACGAACCTTATTCATCGCGCGGCCGATGTGACGCTGAAAGAAGGGCGGAAACTCGTGCTAGTTCCGCGCGAAACGCCGTACAATGCCATTCATTTAGAGAATATGTTGAAACTTTCGCGTGCAGGTGCGCGAATTTTGCCGGCAAGTCCGGGCTTCTATCACCGTCCTAATAATATCGAGGACCTTGTCGATCATCTCTGCTATCGCATTTTGGACCAGTTCGACATTCCTCATTCGCGAAAAACGCAATGGACGGGCGAAGAGGTCGCCGAAGAATAACGTCTATGAAAGCTTTAATTGTGCTGCTGCTGGCCATTGGCCTTGCGGGCGTTGTTCCGGGACAGGAGCGGTATGTCAAGCCGGTCGATGAAGCGGCCGAGGATGCCTCGTTCCTCGCATTTCGCAACAAGCTGACCGCCGCGGCTGAACGGAAAGACGCGGCATTTATCCTGAGCATTCTTGATCCAAAAATAAGCCTGAGTTTCGGCGGCGATTCGGGCATTGCCGATTTCAAGCGGATATGGAAGATCAACTCGAAGAATTCGCCGTTTTGGAAAGAGTTTCTAACCGTGATCAAAAACGGCGGAACATGGTGGAAGGAAAAGCCGGCCGGAAAGTTGTTTTACGCACCCTACACATTTAACTCGTTTCCCGAGGACCTCGATGCTTTCACGCACGAGGTGGTGTTCGGGTCGAATGTAAATTTGCGTGCCGGGCCGAGCACTGATTCGCGCGTGATCGCACAACTGTCCTACAACCTCGTCACGGCGGAAACGGACCCGGAAACTGAGGCAGGGAAGATCCGCGAAACGCGCGGTTGGAGCAAGGTGAAAACGCTCGGCGGAATTTCGGGCTGGATCAAGAACGAATTTCTCCGCAGCCCGATCGATTACCGCGCCGGGTTTGAGAAAAAACGCGGCGCCTGGAAGATGGTTGCGTTTATTGCAGGTGACTAGCGGGCGTTAACGATCGAATCGCAAGTACCTTTGCGCACTGTGTGTCTTCAACTTCGTGATCTTTGTGTTACAAAAATCCCCTAACACAAAGGGCGCAAAGGGCAGACACGGAGTTCACAAAGACGAAGAAATTGATCGAGGATAGGATGACAAGCAGCGTCGAAAGATTTTCGGACCGCGTCGCGAATTATGTGAAGTACCGCCCGTCGTATCCGGCGGGCGTGCTTGAGCTGTTTCACGATGAGATGCGTTTGACGCCGGATTCTGTCATCGCGGACGTAGGTTCGGGAACGGGCATTTTCGCACGGCTTTTTCTTGAGAACGGAAATATTGTTTACGGGATCGAGCCAAACGAGCCGATGCGGGCCGCGTCAGAGGAATTTCTTGCGGCCTATCCGGGTTTTCAGCCGATTGATGGAACGGCCGAGAACACCGGCCTTGAGTCAGGCGTGGCCGATGTTGTGACGGCTGCCCAGGCTTTTCATTGGTTTGAACGCGGCCCGGCACGGCGCGAGTTTCTGCGGATACTAAAGCCGGGCGGATATGTTGCCCTTGTTTGGAATGAGCGAAAGCTGGAAAGCAACGCATTTCTCATCGAGTATGAGCAATTTCTCAAGAAATTTGCTCTTGATTATGAGGCGGTCCGGCACGAGCATATCGACCGGGGCACGCTTAAGAGCTTTTTCCAAAAGGACTTCGGGACGCGCATCTTTTCTAATTCACAGGTCCTCGACTTTGACGGGCTTCTCGGACGCGTCCTGTCATCGTCGTATATGCCGAACGAGTCGAGTGCTGATTTCACCGAGATGAAAAATGAATTGCATTTGCTTGTTGCGAAACATAGCGAAAGCGGTAAGATAGAATTACTCTACGACACCGCGGTTCACTACTCGCAGTTTTGAGTTATGCCTACAGATCTCGGGACAAA
>JADLDC010000311.1 GCA_020846885.1 Acidobacteriota bacterium
AGCTTTTCTCGAAAGCTTCGGCTGAGAAGCTAAAGGTCACCGATGAGGAAGTCGATAAATACATCGCCGAACACCCGGAACTGAACAAGCCGGAAGTAAAAGCTAAGGCAGAAGAAGTGCTGGCGCGCGCCAAGAACGGCGAGGATTTTGCAAAGCTCGCGAACGAGTTCAGCGAAGATCCGGGCAACAAGGACGCAAAAGGCGAGCCGCAGGGCGGACTTTATAAGGATGTGACCAAGGGCCGCATGGTCAAACCGTTCGAGGATGCAGCGCTTGCGTTGCAGCCCGGGCAGGTTGCACCTCAGCTAGTCGAGACCGATTTTGGGTATCACATCATCAAGCTCGAGAAAAAGGGCGAAGGCAAGGATGCGGCCGGCCAGCCGACCGAGACCTATGACGTACGCCATATACTTTTCGCGACGACCTATTCAGATCCGGAGGATGCAGAAGCCGGTGCAATGCCGATAAAGACCTACGTTCGCAGCAAGCTGGAAAAGGAAAAGAATAAGCAGTTCCTTGACGAGCTGATGGCGGCAAACCAGGTCAGCGTGCCCGACGATTTTGACATTCCGCAGGTCTCTGAAGAGCAGATCCAGGATATGATGAAAAAGCAGCAGCAGATGAATCAGCTGCCGCCGATGAATCCGGATGGCGAGGTTCAGGCTGATCCTGGTGACGCCCCGGCGGCTAACACTGCTCCGGCAGCGAAAACTGCTCCGAAGGCAGCCCCGAAAGCGGAACCGAAAAAGAAATAGTCCGGCGGCGGCCCGATGTTTGTATATTCCGGCCGCCAACTGCCTTCAACCACAACCGCCGATCATGTATTTTGGCGATTATCGAATAGAAATAATTCCGGATACGGAATTCAGATTAGACGGAGGGGCGATGTTCGGAGTCGTCCCTCGCGTCGTTTGGGAACGCGTCTGCCCGCCGGATGAAAGGAACCGCATCCGGCTGAATATGAATTGCGTCTTTATCGATACCGGCAGCGAGAAAGTTCTGATCGAAACAGGCATCGGTGAAAAATGGGACGAAAAACATATCGAAATGTACGGCATCCAGCGCAACCGCCCTTTCGCCGAATCGCTTCGTGAGATCGCCGGCTGTGGCCCTGAAGATATCGACATCGTAGTCAACACGCACCTCCACTTCGACCACGCGGGCGGGAATACGATCGGAACGCCCTTCGGCGGAACGCCAGCGTCTCGCTGGCGTGTCGAAACAGAACCACTCGCCGGCGGGACGCCGGCGTTCCATCCGCAATTCCCAAACGCACGCTACCTCGTCTCAAGATCAGAATTCAAACACGCCCAAAACCCGCATGAACGCGACCGTGCCAGCTATTTGCCCGAAAACTGGGAACCGGTTCAAAAATCAGGCCAGCTTGAACTAATGCCGGACGACTACGAACCAATTCCCGGCCTCAAGCTCCAGACGATCCGCGGCCACTCCGAAACAATGCAAACCTGGCGTCTCGACCGCGGCGGAAAAGTAATGTACGGCTTTGCCGATCTCATCCCGACACGGCATCATATTTCTTTGCCCTGGATAATGGGCTATGATCTATATCCGGCTGAAACGCTGGAGTTTAAGAAACGCGTCATTCCGCAGGCAGTTAGAGACGGCTGGTATTGCCTTTTTTACCATGACTTTGAAGATCCGCTTTGTCAGCTCGCGGAAATTGACGGCAGAATTGTAGCCGCGACGACAGTGGACGCTATAAATGTATAAGTATGGGGTTTTGATCTATTGGAGTGCAGACGACGAAGCGTTTGTTGCGGAAGTCCCGGAATTGCCGGGTTGTATGGCCGACGGCTCGACGTATCAGGATGCTCTGGCCAATGCCGAGGCGATTATTCAAGAATGGATCGAAACTGCGCGGGAAATTGGACGCGCTGTACCTGAGCCAAATGATCGATCGGTTTTTGTTTAGTGCGAACCAACTCACAATCGTTTCATTCTTGGGTTCAAAATGAATCGTTGGTAGGTTAGTTTTTCGAAGGAATAAAAACTTATGAAACATTTCTCTATTTTTATCGCGATTGTTTTTATGGCATTCGCCGTAAACACTACGTTTGCCCAATCCGGCAAGGCCAGGGTAAAACAGGCTGCCGCCGACATCGAGGCAGGGACTTCGACGAAAGAAGCCATCTCGAATCGTCAGGGCGCGTTAAAATGGACGATCGAAACCGATGAAGTCAGTTTGATCGCGTGCGGTGGAACGTTTGGGCCATTTGTCGATAAAAAGAACAAAAACGGCTCCGAAATGACGGAGGCTTATATGATCGGCATGGCGGCTTATAAACTCGAAAATCCGAGCGCGAATGAAAACGCTGTTCAGCAGGCCGGAGTAGAACTGGCTCTGAAAGTTTACGACCGGATAACAAAGGAAAAGCCGAAAACGAAATTCAAGGCTGTGGATGAATTGATCGCTAAGCGTGACGCCGGCCAACTCGCTGTCTTTGTCGCTGCTGCTGATTGCGGCAAAAAATAACCACTTTCAATAATGGAAAAAGTAAATATCGGAATAATCGGCGGCTCGGGACTTTATCAAATGCCTGAGCTTCAGAATGTTAGGGAACTGCCGGTCGAGACGCCGTTTGGCGATCCGTCGGATGCGTTTATTATCGGCGAGTTGGAGGGCATAACCGTGGCGTTTTTGCCGCGGCATGCGCGCGGGCATAAGTTTTTGCCGACCGAGGTTCCTTATCGTGCGAACATCTATGCGATGAAACTGCTCGGTGTGGAATACATCTTGTCGGTTTCGGCCGTCGGGAGTTTGCAGGAGCAATATGCGCCGACCGATATGGTCATTCCCGACCAGTTCTTCGACCGAACGAGGGCGAGGGCAAAAGAATCGACATTCTTTGGCGAAGGCATTGTCGGCCACGTCACATTTGCTCATCCGGTTTGCAGCGAACTTGGCGATATTCTCGAAGCATCCTGCAAAGAGGTTGGCGTACAAACCCATCGCGGCGGCACTTATGTCTGTATGGAAGGCCCAGCGTTCTCGACCAAGGCCGAATCGAACGTCTATCGCCAATGGGGCATGGACATCATCGGCATGACCAACCTGCAGGAAGCCAAACTCGCCCGCGAAGCCGAGATCGCCTATGCCACGCTCGCCCTCGTCACCGACTACGACTGCTGGCACGAAGCTCACGATGCGGTGACGATCGATATGGTCATCGAATACCTAAACAAGAACGTCCGCAATGCACAGCTGATATTAAAAGACGCCGTCAAGCGGGTCGCCGCCAAGAAAACGCCTAACCAATACCGCGACGCGATAAAGAACGCGATCTTCACCGCCCCCGATCACTGGCCGGCGGAAACCGCGAAGAAGCTCAAAGCGATCATCGGAAAATATGCATCATAGATGCTAAAATACGTTTGAGGTGATTTATGAGCGATATATTAACTCGACAGCTTGGCAAGTCCAGCGTGGCGGCGTTCACTAAGGAACTTAACGATCTGCTTGATAAGATCAATGAAAATGGCCGTCTCACCCGCGAGGCCGACAAAGAGATCAAACGTTTGCGAAAGCAAAATGACAAATCTTTCGAGAAGATGAAGAAGGCTGTTGAGTTGGCTACTCAGTAAACGTCGATGTTCGAGAAATTTCTCCAAGCGATTCGCGATCTTGCTTATTTCAGCGAACAAGCCCGCAGAAATAGTGATGAACTTAAGGATCTGCGAAAGAAACACGAAGAGACTGCCTTGGCGGTCCAGCGACTCGCATTCGAAATTCAACGTATAAAGGAGAACGAAGCTCACGAACGTGAAAAGCTGACACTTCGGGTCGAAAATGCCCTCCTGAAAATGCAGGACGAAAAAGCCCAAAAGCCCCGTGATCGGAAAAAACTTCCGCGCTGAAGTTTGTATTGCCAGGCCGTGAAAACGCCAAATCTCAACATCCGGCTAATGCAATTCCGCCGAGCCTGAACCAGATTGAACCAGTATATTTTGGGATGTACTTGCAAACTTTCATCATTTGGGATCATCTTTAGTATTAATGACCTACAAACTTGCACTGTATTTTGCCCTGATCTTGACACTTGGGCTTTGTTCGTATGAAGTCCGGGCCCAGCGGAATGTAACGCCGGCCGTCGATCCGATCCTGGAAACCGATGCCAAGCACAATCTTGATGTGGCCCGGCAGGCTTTTCGGCTAAAAAAGGCGTACAAGGGTGTGTTGATGAGGTTTGAGGAAACGTTTGCGGCATATCCTGAATTCTCGAATATCGAGGAATTTCTCTACCTCGCGGGAATGAGCAGCTATTATTTGTCGCAGAATAAGGGCAAGCAAAAGGTTAATCTCAAATCGGAAAAAGAAAAAGAAAAATTCGCTCCGGCGAAACTTCGCGAAGATGCGGTGGCGTATCTCTCGCTGATGCTTGAGAAAAACCCGCAAAGCCAATACAAGGATGAAGCGGACAAGGTGTTGGAAGAACTGAAAGCGGCCGCACCGCCCGGTCAATGAACCTCAACCAGGTCACCATCTATTCTGACAAACCAGTTGAAACGGCCGAGTTCTTTCAATTGCTCGGCCTAAACATCATTGTCAATTCCCTGCCTCGCTACGCCCGTCTTGAATGCCCTGACGGCGAATCTACACTTTCCATCCACGAGCATGGTTCCGCAAACTTAAGTTTGCGGAACAGCATCGTCCTCTACTTTGAATGCCAAAACCTGGACGCCGAGGTCGATCGCCTTAAATCGCTAGGCCTCGAATTTGATGAAGAACCATCCGATCGCACCTGGCTTTGGCGAGAAGCGTATCTGAAAGATCCCAATGGCAACAAGATCTGCCTTTTTTACGCTGGCCAGAATCGCAAATATCCGTCCTGGCGTGTAAAATAAACCGTATTAAGTGGTCGGTGGCCGGTTTTCAGTGACGCTTCACTGAACACTCGTCTTCTGACCACTGCCCTCTGAAAATATGTCATTAACAGTTGTAGGTTCGGTCGCGTTTGATGCGCTTGAGACGCCGTTTGGTAAACGCGATAAGGTACTTGGCGGTGCGGCAACGCACTTTGGATTGTCGGCAAGCTTTTTCACCGAGGTAAATGCGGTCGGCGTGGTCGGCGGAGATTTTAGCGAGGCGGAATGGGATGTTTTTCGACGCCATCAAATAAATACCGGCGACATCGAGGTCGTAAACGGCGGCAAGACCTTTTTTTGGAGCGGCCGGTACGATTATGATATGAATACCGCCAACTCGCTGGATACGCAATTGAACGTATTCGCGAATTTTGATCCGAAACTTTCGGAAAATTCGAAAAGCGCCGAATTTCTTTTTCTTGCGAATATTCAACCAACTTTGCAAAAAGGCGTACGCGAACAATGCCCGAACGCAAAGTTCGTTGCGATGGACACGATGAATTTTTGGATCTCGTCGGCAAAGGACGAGGTCATTGACACCATCCGGACCGTTGATTGCATAATCATAAACGACGCCGAGGCACGTCAGCTTACCGACGAACCGAGCATCTACAAAGCAGCGAGGGCAATTATGGACCTTGGCCTGAAGGCGGTTGTCATAAAGCGTGGCGAATACGGAGCGACGCTCTTCACCAAAGACGCCTACTTTGTTGCTCCGGCTTATCCTCTCGAAAGTGTGTTTGACCCGACCGGGGCCGGCGATACATTTGCGGGCGGGTTTATGGGGTACCTGTCCGCGCAAAATGACCTGAGCGATGAAACACTGCGTCGCGCAATGGTTTACGGCTCGGTCATGGCGTCGTTCAACGTTGAGAAATTCGGCACGGATCGTGTCGATGCGCTGGACCATCATGAGATCAATGCACGATTCAAGGAATTCAAGCAAATGACCCATTTTGACGACATTCCGTTCGAACGGTCGGCCGCCGCCTGATCCGCCTAAGCATGGCAAGTCAGCTAGGAACATCGCTTAACGATCCTGTGCATCGCCGATCGCAGACATTATGGATGGCGTCGTCCTTAGTGGTCATGACGGCACTCATCGTCGTGCTCGTACTCGCAGCGGTCGCCGGAAACTGGGTTCAGGCCGCTCTGGTCGTGATCGCCCTTATCACGGCACTGTTGTTTTGTGTACAAACTAGATATTTGCTTCGGCAGGCCGCCGCAGCGAATGATCGAACAAGGATACATTGGCGGAATGCCGGGCCCGACTTGCAGCGGCAGTCGCTGAACCTGGAGGTTGTGGAGCTTTCCGGCATACTTGAGGTCGGCGACGAACAGGTCGCTGAACTCCAGTCAGCCTACATCGTCGCCGAAGACCTTGCCTTGAGACAGATACAGCAGGAAGAAGATCTTCCGCTGATAAGGCATATCACCATCGGCAAAGCCCCGTTCGACGCCGTATTGGTCAAGAACGATATCGTAAATTGCATCGACGTTTCGTTCCTTGTCGTGCCCGACCTTCGTCAGGAAAAGATCGACGCGATGATGAAAAAGATCGGGCGCGTCAAGACGGCATTTGCCGAATCAGGGCTGCAAATGAGGGCCCGCCTAATGATGGTGCTTGTGACGCAGTTAACGCCGGAGGATCAGGACCGTCTGCGTGAGATACTGGGCAAACAGCGATTCAAAGAAACACCGGCGGACATTGATATTCGCCTGCTTGATTTTGAATCGCTGCAAAAGATCTACGTGACTGAGTAGGGCCGTTTGGCTAATTAGCGGTACAGATCACTGCATTGCGGTGTCCTGACAAAACATATGCTCGAAAACAAAATAGGAATGATCTTCGGTGTCGCCAACAAGCGATCTATTGCCTGGGCCTGCGCCGCCGCGTGTGCCGGCAGCGGAGCAAAACTGGCTTTCACCTATCAAGGCGAAAGGCTGCAGGAGAATGTTGAGAAACTTGCCGGCGAGTTGGAAGATTCACTGGTCGTGCCATGCGATGTGACAGATCAGGCGGCCGTCGATGCGGCCTTTGCTGCGGTGGGCGAAAAATATGGAAGGCTCGATTTCGTCATCCATTCGATCGCTTTTGCTCCGCGCGAGGCGTTGGAAGGCGAGTTTGTCACAACAACGCGAGACGCGTTTCGCACCGCTCTCGAGATCAGCGCTTTTTCACTGACGCAGATCGCCTTGGCCGCATCGCCGCTTATGAAAGACGGCGGAAGCATCGTGACCATGAGCTATTACGGCGCCGAAAAGGTAGTTTCAAACTACAATGTTATGGGCGTCGCGAAAGCTGCTCTTGAATCTTCGACACGCTATCTCGCGGCAGATCTTGGCAAACAGAACATCCGCGTAAATGCGATCAGCGCCGGCCCGATCAACACGCTTTCGGCCCGCGGCGTAAAGAATATGGGAACGCTGCTCGGTTACGTAGCCGAAAAATCGCCGCTCAAACGCAACGTCTCCGCCGCCGAGGTCGGCAACACCGCCCTGTTCCTCGTCAGCGAACTTTCCAGCGGCATCACCGGCGAGACCATCTACGTCGACTGCGGCTACAACATCATGGGAATCTGACGATTTTAGATTTTCGATTTTGGATTCGTGTCGTTATGACGTAATCCAAAATCCAAAATCTAAGATCTAAAATCGAATGGCTGAAACACAAGCAAACAAACCAAAAAAGAAAAAGGACGCGGCCAAGCCGGCCGAACCGAAAACTGTGGCCGAGGCGCGAAAAGCCGAAAAGGTCCCGGAATACTGGCGGTTAACGGATGACGAGATACTGCTCCGTTCACCGGAACCCGAAGATGAGTTCAAGACATCCGATTCATGGCGCGTTTTCCGCATCCTGGGCGAGTTCGTCGGCGGATTTGATGAACTTGCCACCATCACACACGGCATTTCTATTTTTGGCTCGGCCAGGACGGACGAAGATCATCCGATGTACGAAGCCGCACGCGAGACCGCAAAATTGCTGGCCGAGAATGGCTTTGAGATCATCACCGGCGGCGGCCCCGGAATTATGGAAGCCGCAAATCGCGGTGCGTTCGAAGCGGGCAAAACATCGGTCGGCTGCAATATCGAACTCCCTTTCGAACAGGTCCCGAACCCGTACCTTACCAGATCACTGACATTCAAATACTTTATGGTCCGCAAGACCATGTTCATCAAATACAGCAACGCTTATATTATTTTCCCTGGCGGCTTTGGCACGATGGATGAGTTGTTCGAGGCGTTGACATTGATCCAGACGCGCAAGATCCGCAACTTTCCGGTCGTGCTGTTCGGCTCGCAATACTGGCGTGGACTATTGGCGTGGATGACGACCACAATGCTGAACGAGGGCAACATCAACGAGGAGGACCTGGGCCTGCTGTATTTAACGGATTCGCCAAAGGACGCAGTAGATTTTATCGTGAAAACCTCCAGCGCTGGCGAAAAGCCGCGGGAGTGATGAGCTACTTGAAAACTCGCCGCTTTAGCGGTTCAGGCAATTCTCCAGCCAATTGCGATAATCGTCCGAGACCCGAACCGGCCGCAACGAAACGATCTCAGGCACATCATAGGTATGATTCTGCTTGATGAAATCTTCTATCTCCGTAAACTTGTCTTCGCGAGTCTTTATCAGGAGCAGATGTTCTTCATCGCGCTGCACTTCGCCTTCCCAATAATAGACCGAGGTCATTTGAGGCAGGATCTGCACACAGGCGGCCAAACGCTGTTCAACAAGCCCGCTGGCAAGTGTACTGGCCAACGCCCTGTCAGGGGTTGTGATAAGGACCACTATCATAAACCGAGGGCCGGACGATGTTTTTTATTTCTTCTTCATCAGTTCGGCATACTGCCCGCTTTCGACCCATTCTAGGATCTCTGACACACGCCATATCGGGAACGGATGCGAAAGTCCGGCGTTGATGATATTCGCCCAGAATTTATCGAGCGCCTTTTCTTCGTAATTTTTCTGGAATTCGCGGCCCTGTTCAAGGAATTGATCGTAATCGATCTTCGAGGCAAAGGTCCCGCCGGCAAGTTTCATCATCGTCCGCCCGATCACGTGCGGGTCCTGCACTACCAGCAACGCGGCACGATCGCAGGAAAGCTCAGCCCGTCTGGCCCAAGCCAGCAGAGCGCTGTTAATGCCCGCGGCCAAGATGAACTTGATTATCTCCGATCCCGGGATCAACTTCGCCGCCGAGGCATTGGCGAGAGCTTCCATGAGACGGGCCGCCGTAAGATAAAGAACGTGCTCCGCATGAATGTGGCCGACCTCGTGAGCAATGACGGCAAGCGTCTCTTCTTCGCTAAGCCGTTCAAGGAGCGCAGAATGCAGCACTATCACCGGCCTCTCGACGCCTCCCGTAAATGCGTTCACCAGCGGATTTTGCTGGATGAACATATCGGGCATATCAACGCCGAGCGTCGTACACGCGATCTGCAGCTTTGCATGCAGGTCAGGACACTGCTTCGGCGTCACTTTGACCGAACTGGCAAGGAAAAGCACGCGAATGGCCGATTCGCCGGTTACCTCAAGCAGCTTCTTTAAGGCGGTATCAATCCCAGGAATTGCCTTCAACGCGGCCAAGGCCCGGCTGTCAAGCGGATGCACGTACTCATGCTTGCCCAGGTCGGCAAACTTCTTGTGCGGCTCATTGGACAGCGGCAGCTTGCACCGGCCGCAATTGGCCGAACCGTTCTGGTAATCGGCCTTTACAGAATTCTTCTGCCCGCAATAACGGCACCGGACAAAATGGCTTTTTGCGATCTCCGCCGAACCGCCTTCCTCATCCTTTTTCTTTGGCATAATTCGATTTTAGTTCACCGAGTTCGGATTTCTCAAACGCAGCTTCTTCAATAGGATAACGACCGAATAGCTGAAAAAGTTTGGCACAAACCGTCGCAGGGCGTCGAACGAACCAAACCTGATAAGTGGTTGCGGGTCAGTTTCAACCCCTTTGCGGCCTTTGCGTCCTCATCTTCGTGTCCGTTGTGGTAAGGAAACGCCTTCAAAACTAAGCCTTGCAACCGTTTCAATGTGATGCGTCTGCGGGAACAGGTCGAGCGCCGTCAGTGTTTCGATACGGTATCCGCCATCCAGGAACCGCCGCAAATCCCGCGCAAGGATCGACGGATCACATGAAACATACGATACATTCTCCGGCTGAAGTTTGATTATCCTCTGGATCACGTTCTTCTCGGTCCCGGCCCGCGGCGGATCGAGAAGCACAAAGTCTGTTTCGCCAAGTTCACGGCTGAACAGAAATTTGCTAACTCCTTCGGGAAAGAATCGCAAGTTCGACAACTCCGCGTCTGCCGCGTTCCGCTCAGCAAACTTTGCCGCCTGTTCATTTGCCTCCACGCCGATCACGTTCGCAAACCGCCGGGCGAGCGGCAGCGAGAACAAGCCAACGCCGCAGTAGAGATCGAGGGCATTTGATCCGGAAGCGCCGCCGGTCGCCGCCTCGATCAGTTCGTCAACCATTGACAAGTTACCTTGAAAAAAGCTCCGAGCGTCAAACCGGTACCGCTCGCCTGCTGCATTGACCGCAATTTCTTCGACGGCCTCGGGCAGGTCGGGCGCATTGATCGACACCCGCCCGTCGCTTCCAACCGCCGCCTCGACCTGTGCCTTTTCTTCCCAAAACCGGCCGGCGTCGAGTTCCGATCTAAACCTCTGAAGCGTTGCATCCAGAGCGGGATCAAGGATCGGGCAATGATCGATATCGACCACATCGTGCGAGTTGCGTTTGTAATAACCCATCTTCCCGGCCCGCGTATCCACGTGCCAAAGTGCCCGGGTGCGATACTGAAGAGGGTTCGGGCTTGGGACGATCGGGATATGCTCCATTTCGATCTTTCCGATGCGATGCAGCGAGTCTTTGATGATCTCAACCTTTGCCGCAAGCTGCCCATCATACGGAAGTTGCTGAAGATCGCATCCGCCGCACGTGCCGAAATATTTGCACGGCGGAGTGCCGCGTTCGGTCGATGGCTCGATCACTTTCTCGATCTCCGCGAACGCCGTTCGCCCCTTCACCTGTTCGATGCGTACTTCGAGCCGATCGCCACGGGCGGAAAGCGGAACAAAAACGGTCAGGCCTTCCGCAAACGCAAGGCCAAACCCGCGCGGGACGATCTTCTCGATCGTCACCTCGAGCCGGTCGCCGGGTTTGTAGGCAGAGGCTACCTCTATCGCTCGTTCGGTTACGTCTGATGATATGGACATTTGATCTGAGCCTAACGGAGGCAAACTCGACGTTGGTGGCGGATCATCTTGCTAACGCAAAATTCCCTTCCGACAGGACCTGCCGAAGGGCCTGAAGGTCGTCATCCTTTGAATATGAGATCGAGAACAGAATAGCGTGCCGTTTGCGCACCGTGGCGTACAGGCGCTTCTTCCCTTCGCTGCTGGTCGTATCGATGTACGCAAATTGCTGTTTACCGAGTTGTTCGGCTCCCGTTTCCGAGTATTTAAAGTCCGGCGGCAGCTTCATCGAGGCGAACTGCGACCGCATCGCGTCAAAATAATCTACCGCATCCCTGATCTGCGGCTCTGTGCCGAGATCTTCTGTTGAAATGCGAACTATCGCGTTGTCCTCAGAACCGGGCATTGAGCGATACGCCGTTAAAAGGACCCTGATCTTCTGCAAGGCCTTGTTCATGCGGGCCCGGTCCACCGCGTTCACGCTGGACGGCGGGCTGAGGCTGAGGTCAAAACCTGCCTTCTTCATTTCGCTTTCAAAATCGTCACCCGGAATAAGCCAGCTGACAGGAAATGTAACTTCGAACCCAAAGTCCTTGTTCGCGTATGTGCGTCCGGCAAGGCCATTTGGAATACTTCCCTTCTTTATCGGGACCACCGCCGGTATCTTGGCGGCGGCCGGATGCGAACCGGGCGGCTTGGTGCTCCCACTTTTACGTGCGGTAGAAGTTTTGGCCTGCGCAAATGCGCCGACGGCAGCCGCAAGAATGAACACGATCGAGAGAAAACTCTTCATAGATAAAACAAGGTCAGCCGCGGAATTCCGTTCTCCTCTCGAAGTTGCTTAAGGAGCATCAGATCGAAGGTGTTCTTGTACGCGTCCTTCTCCATTGAAGCCTTGTAGGGCTTAAGTTGTTCCGCGGTCTGCTTCTCCGATCTTTTTAGATGCTCAGGATCGGAATTTGTCAGCATTGCGTTATCAAGAAAATGCTCAATATCCGCAAGCGATCTGTCTATATGCTCGAAATCTTCACCTAAATTCTGCCCAAGCTCTTCCAATCGCGTGGCTGCCCGCTCGATGTCGTCGCTCAACGTCACGCTTTTCAAATGCCTCAACTCATTGACCAGTTTGGAAATATGAGTTGAAACGACCTCTGGTGAAAGCCCGTCGCCGGCCGCTTCGGCGGCATCTTCGGCCTTCCCCGTCTGCGACCGAAGCCATTCTTCATATTGCGCCTCGACCTCTTCGCGGCAAAACATAAGGCCCTTTATAGTTCGGGTCGTCGGCTTTTTATCGAATGCATCAAAGACGCTCTCGATAGCGCGAAGCGCAACGTGCAGCGGTATCCCGCGCTCTTGCCAAACTTCCATCAAGGCCCAATCAAGCGGCGAGAGAAGCAAATGCTTCGCTCGCCGCCGGACAAACGTGTCCTCAATTTCTGTGTAGTAGTTATAGTAATTCAAGGGCTGACCGGCACCGCATAAGAAAACTTTGCCGGACAATTGCCCGGCTATGCAATGCGAACTTTATTTGTTGTCAGCGCATCATCCATCGGCCTCAAAAGCTCCAGGTCCATGCGCACCGTGAAATTAGGAATATAGCCCAAGTGCTGAAGATTTACTACCGCGCCTTTTACGATCGGGCTGTTATCGACCGACATCTGGATTGCGTTCACTAGCGCCCGTATGGCCGATCTCGTCGTCTCGTCTGCTTCCATGAAAATTACCCCCTTGTTCTTTTTATTAGTGCACGCAATACACGTGCCGCTTCCAGGTGTCATTGATCCGATATGATATTCTAGACGAAGGGGAGCAGACCCGGCATTTTCCGGCGAACGCCTGCCCAATTATCATTTATGCCCTCGCAGCGACGCGACAGTTTCGAAACATCTTCCGGGATCGAACTTCCGAATGACTTCGATCCCGACAATATTACCGAGATCGATTACGACACCGATCTCGGCGAACCTGGACGATTTCCGTACACTCGCGGTGTCCGGCCAAATATGTACCGAGGCCGATTCTGGACAATGCGGCAATACGCCGGGTTTGCCACCGCCCAGGAATCAAATGCCCGATATAAATACCTGCTTTCTCAGGGGACGACGGGCCTTAGCGTCGCTTTTGATCTGCCGACACAGATCGGGCTCGATTCGGACGATCCGCTTGCGATAGGCGAGGTCGGCAAGGTTGGGGTTGCAATAGACAGCATCGAAGATATGCTGACGCTGTTTGACGGCATTCCGCTGGACCAGGTCTCAACGTCGATGACGATCAACGCCACTGCGTCCACCCTGCTTTGCCTGTACCTGGCCGTAGCCCGCAAACAAGGTGTTCCATTCGACAAGGTCAACGGCACGGTTCAAAACGATATTTTGAAAGAGTACATCGCCCGCGGCACATACATTTACCCGCCGAAAGCGAGCCTGCGCTTGATAACTGACACGTTCGCCTACTGTGCCGCTGAGGTGCCGAATTGGAATACGATCTCCATCTCGGGGTATCACATACGAGAAGCGGGATCGACCGCCGCCCAGGAACTCGCGTTTACGCTTGCTGACGGGATTTGTTATGTTCAGGCGGCCATCGATGTCGGGTTGAAGGTCGACGATTTTGCTCCGCGCCTGTCATTCTTTTTTAATTCGCATAATAACCTTTTGGAAGAAGTTGCCAAGTTTCGCGCCGCCCGTCGGCTATGGGCCCGCATTATGCGCGAACGCTTTAAGGCCGAAAACCCGAAGTCATTGATGCTTCGCTTTCACACACAGACCGCCGGCTCTACGTTGACGGCCCAGCAGCCTGAGGTAAATGTTGTCCGCACAACAATTCAGGCACTTGCGGCAGTGTTTGGCGGCACTCAGAGCTTGCACACAAACTCAATGGATGAGGCACTTTCGCTCCCGACCGAGTCCGCCGCCCGCATCGCGCTGCGAACGCAGCAGGTCATCGCCCATGAATCGGGCGTCGCCGACACGGTCGATCCGCTTGCCGGAAGCTATGCGATCGAGGAACTGACCACACAGCTTGAAAGCCTTGCGATCGAATATATCGAGAAGATCGACAACCTCGGCGGAATGCTGCGGGCGATCGAAACCGGGTATGTCCAACGCGAGATACAGGAGGCCGCCTACGAATACCAAAAGGCTGTCGAAACAAAAGATGCGGTCGTCGTAGGAGTGAACAAATTCCAGACCGACGACACCGAGCCTATTCCAATACTCCGCATCGACGAACAGATCGAACGCAGCCAGGTCGAACGCCTGCGGGCTCTCCGCACACGCCGCGACGCGGCCAAAGCAGAAGCCGCCCTTACAGCATTGGGCGAAGCGGCCGCCGGCACCGAGAATCTTCTCCCGCGAATTCTGGCCTGCGTCGAGGCCGAAGTCACCGTCGGCGAAATAAGCAACAAACTCCGCTCCGCATGGGGCGAATACCGCGAAGCCGTGACGGTTTAGCCACAAACGTTTCCGAACTCTCCAAGGACAGGAATCTCAGGGTCTATTTAAAGTAAGCACGTTAACCTATCGGCTTGTTTCGAAGATTTCGTGTCTTTTTTTCGTCCGTTTCGTGGTCAATGGATCCGGCTTCGCCAAACCGAATGGCACGGATCAAGAACGAAACCCGCAAAACAAAAAATCCTGCATTGGATCCGAAAGCACTCTGACCAAACCCTGATAAGGCATGTGAAAACCTAATGACAAACAGTGTTTGCCAGTGATATAATCTAATCACGGCTTCCCTTGCCGCATTTCATCCTTACCTCCCAGCTCCACCTGACAACCTTGCAATGGATCAGTTAAATCAATATTTAGAACAACTTATCTCTACGTCTGGCTCTGAGCTGCGCCTCGAACCCAATGCCAAGCCGTACGTCGTTTCTCCCTCCGGAAACACGG
>JADLDC010000312.1 GCA_020846885.1 Acidobacteriota bacterium
CACTTTTCGTTCATAACACATCTCTCCCGATCTTTCCGTAAAACCTCATGAATTCAGCCCGTGCCCTAGCTACAAAAGTTCCAATGCTGGCTTCATTCAAGGAAAGGCTTTCGGCGATCTCGCGGTACGACAGGCCTTGCTGTTTCAAGACCAGGCAGCTTCGCAGCGGTTCTTTTACCTTGTTCAATGCCCGGGTTATCTCGCCTATCTCGGCCTGCTGTTCATATTCGCTTTCGACCGAATAAACGCTCGATCCAACTGATTCTTTGACGTAATTTTCATCCCGCGTGTTCGCCCTGATATTGCCGCGAACGGTGTTCTTTGCCACGTTCAAGGCCACGCGGATCAGCCACGGCCGGAGCATTTCGTCCGTCTTGATCGAATCCATGTGCTTATACAGCCGAATGAACACCTCCTGCGTCACGTCCTCGGCCAATCCGCAGTCATGCACCACCGACCGGGCGGCGCGGAAGACAGTCCTGTGATGGGCCTGAAAGGCCGCGTCAAACTCGATTGTCTTTGTAGCCGTAGCGGCCGCTGTATGTTCGGACATTATGTCCACAAAGATTTCTGTCGAATCGCCCATTTTCAGCATCGCGTCAATGCCTTCGAAACAAATACACCACCGATAGGCATTTTATGACAGATCGCAGCTTTTTGCAGTTAAGATAGCCGATCTCGGCGAGGAAAGTTGCCGATTGTTAGCCGGAAAGCTGAATTCCGCGATGCAACCTGTTCGTGTGGTTCGGTAACTAACAACTGGCACAGAATTGCGTTCCTATTGTGATAAACGTCCTTCAACTTTCCACGGCGCTTGCGTTGAGCGCGTTCGCTGCCCTGAGCATCTTGGGGCCCTTTTCGATTTCATCAGCACTAATGGGATCACGGGCATCCATGCCTCAAAATGCAACTCCTTTTGTATTAGTGGATTTATCCGATGAGGATAAATACGAGATCGTCATGCAAGTCCTTCATCGAATCGATCCGGAGAAGGACCACGTTATGGAGAGGTCAGAGACGTACCGCAAGAACAAAAGTGAGGCGCGGCGTTGGCTAGGCGGCGATCTTGTCTATCTCAGTACGAAAAACCTTCCTAAGATCGCTGTTGAGCGGCTGCCGCATAAAAAATTCAGATATAAATTGATACTTCGAGCGTTGGGTCCGACATTCAACGAACGCAATTATTCCTACCTCGAATTCAGCGGCTGGAGCGGGTCCGGCGACTCGGCGGTTTTCACTCAGACCGCCTATTTTCGCGGAGGAAATATTGGTGGATGCACGGAAAGATATTCAAGACATGGTCGCTTGTGGAAGCGTGGAGAACCAGATTGTTTTGCTATAGCGAGATGACTCACAGTTTTTGGTTGCCCCGTGGGACCTATTGCTCTAGATCTTAAACCCGCCTTTTGTCAGCATTGCTTCGAATCCGGTTTTATCGATGGCTTTTAGGTAGGCGTCGCGTGGTTCGACGATGTCTTTTTGGACGAGGTCGAAGAGGGCGTCGTTCAGCATTACCATGCCGTGGGACCGGCCGGTTTGCATTGCGGACGCTATTTGGAAGGTTTTCCCTTCGCGGATCAGGTTAGAGATGGCGGGCGTGACGACAAGCACTTCCAACGCCGCCACGCGGCCGCGATCATTCTAGTAGAGAATATACCGCGTGCCCGGCAGCGGCGGGAGGGTCAGGCGGTCTGAGGCCGTTATTACAATATTGTAGCTTTCCGGCATGTCGGCGAATATCCTTTCGAGATCGGGCGGGACGGATCGCGTTTCGAGCACTTGAATTTCCGGTTCGATCACTGCTAAACGACGCAGACATTCGTGAAGATGGCGGCTGCCGGTGCCGAATTCGCCGGTTTCGGTCGGGGTGATGAGGCGGACCTCAGCCTCGGTGTTGCAGAAGTGAACGATGAGTGCGGCGGTCTGACCGACGGCAGCTTCGAATTGGGGTGAGGCGAAAACTCCGCGGCATGAATTTTCCGCATCGATCTTTTCGCGCAAGGTCATTGGCAGTTCATCGCCTGGCGGGACGCGGGTGTCAAGATAGACGGCAACCCTTCGCTCGTCTTCCGCCGCGAATTCGCGGACCATTAGCGTACGCGAGCGGGCCGTGGCCTTCCAGTCGATTCGCCGGAGATCGTCGTTGGGCTTATATTCACGCATCGAAAGCAGGTCCTGGCCCGACCCCGGCTTGCTTATCACCCGCATCCCGGCATCCAGCGTCGTCCTCGCGATCTCGGGCGAAAGTTCTTCGATCCTTGGAAATACTATCAGCTCCGTCTCTTTTGCCGCCAGGCGCTTGCGATGGCGCAAAAAACCGAACGGGAAACGCGTGGAAAGTTCGAAGTCCTTGATAATGAAGCGCCCGCGATGCGGATAAATATGCACAGCGTTGTTCTCGACCGACTGCTTTCGCGGGATGTGGACGAAATAACTTAAGGTTCGCCGAACGATCGGCGGCCGGGCCAGGCGCTCTGCCAGGCGGTTCGGCATAATGCGTCTCAGGTCCTCGAGGATCGCGGACGTCTCTGTTTCGCGCCCCCGAACCTCTGCTACGACCGAATAGCTGGGGAACAGCCGCTTACGGTTCGTGATGCTGACCAGGATCGGCGTCTCCTCGCCGGCGAAGATGGTTTCCGGAAATCGCATCTTCACATCCAGCTTTTTCAGACAGAGGCTTCCCGCAAAAAACCCGACCAGCATCGCCGCCGCCAAAAACGAAAGCACCAGAAAAAGCAAATTATTCCCGCTGTTCCAGGCCGAAAACCCGACGATCATCACCAACCCCAGCATGATCGCTCCGCCAACCGTAAACTCGAACGGCAGGTTGAGCTGCGAGGCTTCTTTGCTCGCGTTACGCGCCAGCGGCGGCACGACAAAGATCAGGATCAGCAAAACAAAAACGAGCGAAACACCGGCCAAGATCCCCGCCAGCCGGGTATTCCCGGTCAAATGCGCCCAATAGGTCAAAGCCGACAAGCCGATCCCGCCGAACACAACCAACAGCCCGAGAGCCGCGTTACGAATATCGCGGAGGCTGAAGAGTTGTGAGACAGTTGCGAATTTCATGCAGCGATCTTTTCGGGTTTGGCCAAGTTCTTCGTTCGGATTTGAGATAGCTCCCAATTGTTCCGAAGGTTCAGCCAAAAGTTAGCGCTGGCACCAAGCGCATGCGAGAGCTTCCAGGCCATTTCCGCAATGATCCCCCGCGTACTGCGGCAGAACCCAACGCAACTCTAGTAACCGGCGATCAGGAATACAAACCGATGGAGCCTAATTTAAAGATCCTTTAGATCTAGATCGGCACCGCCACTTTCTGCAAGATCTCGTTCAATATCTGCTCTGATTCGCGGGTTTTATTTTTCAATCCGGCTGAACGCGAATTGATGATGATCCTATGCGCAAAGCACGGGATGACGAGGCGTTTGATGTCGTCGGCGATGCAGTAGTCGCGGGCTTCTATCAACGCCAACGCTTGTGCGGAGCGGTAGAGGGCGAGGCTGCCGCGGGGGCTGACACCTAGTTCCAGGTGCTCAGACGTTCGGGTAGCAGCAACGATGTCGAGGAGATAATCGACAAGCGCGGGGTCAACCCGGACCTGCGACGCCAGCTTTTGCAGTTCAAGCACATCAGAACCGGCCATGACCGGATGCACAAGGTCGAGCGGGTTAGCGTCCGCCCGGTCAAAGAGCATTTTTCGCTCATTGTCCTGGCTTGGATAGCCCATGTGCAGCCGCATCATAAAGCGGTCAAGCTGAGATTCAGGCAGCGGGTATGTACCGTGGTGCTCGGACGGGTTCTGCGTGGCGACGACCATAAAAGGCAGCGGCAGGCCGCGAGAGATGCCTTCGACCGTAACCTGTTCCTCGGCCATTGCCTCGAGAAGAGCCGATTGCGTTTTCGGCGTCGCCCGGTTTATCTCGTCGGCAATTACGATATTTGAAAAGATCGGCCCCGGCTTCCAGACAAAATCGCCGTTGTGCTGGTCAAAGATCGACAGGCCGATGACATCGGACGGCAACAGATCAGACGTAAACTGAATGCGGTGAATAGAAAGATCAAGCGCCCGGGCCAATGCGTTTGAAAGCGTGGTTTTACCGATGCCCGGCACATCTTCGATCAGCAGATGGCCTCTTGCCAGCAGGGCAACCAAGGCAAATCGGACCGTCTCCGCTTTGCCGCGAATAACGCTCTCGACAGCGGCTTGGAGCTCGGCGATCCTGCCCGCGGCGTCGAACCGCATAACAACATCGTCCGGTGTGGTGCTGGTTTGGTTGACTATCCAATCTCTCATCAGGCGGCTTAGCGGACTTCGGGCTTAGACCCAACAGTAATAATACAAAATTATTGATGCCCGCCGCATCAAAAACTTTGCAATCGAGCTTGCCCGAGTTCCGGTTTTTGCGGTTTCCTTTGCGTCTCCGCGGCTCTGCGGGAAAGTTTTCTCCCTCGCAAAGACGCAGAGTCGCAAAGGATGGGCAAAGATCCGGAATCGGCCCGCATTTGCATATTTACAGTAAAACCAACTAAAATTTTGAAACTTCAACCCGCGAAATTCGTGATATACCAAGATAGGAGTTTTTCGCCACAATAA
>JADLDC010000313.1 GCA_020846885.1 Acidobacteriota bacterium
ACATCGACTACGTCATCGAGGTCTTCGACGAAATAATGTCCACCGCCCCCGAAACCCGCGGCCTGAGAATTACAAAGGAAACGCCGCTCCTCCGCCACTTCACAGCCCATTTCGAACCAATAAAAACTGCCACCGCCGCCCACGGATGGGCATTGTTTTGATTCAGAAACGTGAGCAGAAACCCCGCCGCGTTTGTCAGAACCGAGAGCGGTAGCGACCGGCCTCTTAAATCCTTCCGGCCCGCTGTCTTGTCACAACCGAAAGCGATAGCGACCGGTTTCTTAAATTCGTCGATACCGCAAAGCTCAAGGCATTGCAATTATTCAATCTCAACAACCGCATTACGCGAACCTGCGACACATGGTATAAAATGGCAGGTCATATTCTTATGCCGCCAATACCAAAACGCCCACTCTCGGTCTGGATCGCCCAGATCATCCTTGGGCTATATGCTCTCGGTACCACTCTATTGCTGCTTTGGGGATTTTATAAGGGACTAACTGAAGGCATTGGCAACCTGGACCTGTACCTTGTAACAAACGTCGGTATCCTCGCTTTTGTCGCTATCTATTCAGGCGGATTTGTGGGAATGGCGATTCGAAAACCGTGGGGCCGCTGGCTCGGCGTCGCCGGGATAGCGATCCTCTTGATCGCGACAGCCGTCACCCAAACCACGCAATGGCGTGCCGGCATCAATGAAGATTCCGGCCCACTCTCGGTCACTCTCATTTTCCGAGTTGCTTTAATACTCGGCCTGGCTTTTCTCGTTTACAAATTGGCCGCCGGCGACGCGGCAGAAGAATTCTTTAACCCTAGTCCAACGGAACGTTAGAAAATGCGCCAGTTTTAGTAAGCAAATAAAATGGACAAGAAATCATTCGAAGAACTCAAGCAGTCACTTGCCGACATGGAAGCCCATGCCGCTGGAAAAAAGGTTAAAGGCGTCCGCGAAGTGGTAAAGGAAGTCAAGCCCCAAACCGCTGTCGAAAGAGGAAATAATAAAACTTCGCAAAAAACTCCAGGTCTCGCAATCAGCCTTTGCAATGCTCCTGAACATCTCGACCAAAACCGTCCAAAAATGGGAACAAGGTCAAAACCGCCCAAACGGCTCAAGCCTTAAGCTCTTGGCAATCGCAAAGAAGAACCCAAAGATGTTGTATCTGAGTTAGTACACCTTGCCCTACCGAGAGGGGAAATCTCCGTCAGTTTCATATGATTGGTGAAAGCGAGTAACGGTTGAGAATCGTAGAATGACGAATCGCTGATTCGGAAAAGATCATCCAAAATGTCCGAATTTCAAAAATTGGACGGGGCCTCAGATATTTGGCTATGAGATTTTTAACGCGAGCCAGCTAAATCTTGATAAATTCGTTTGGTCCGATCGTATCTAAGACGGTATCCAGTTGGCCGAGAAGCGCTTTCACGGCCGGGACTTGATTTGTTGGGAGCAATATCACGGCGAGATCGAGCGATGCAAGGTTTTGTTGATGCCGCAGATTTTTATCGGATGTGATGAAAACGTCGAAACTGGGAGCGATCAGTCGGAGAAGCTGACCATTCTTGATTCCCGCCCATCCCATTTCCTGAACGGTAACGATGTTTCGGGAACGCAACCCTCGCTTTACAATACTCGGGACGCACTCGTCGATGATGATCTTCATGCCGCGAGACTTATGTCGTTGAGCGATGTGCGGAAGTGTTCTAGAACACTGATGGCCTGGTCGCGGGTGACGGTTGGGAAGTTTTCGAGAAATTCGTCGAGCGAAACGCCGGCTTCAAGATTCTCCAATAGAGCCGAGACCGGAACGCGCGTTCCAGTGAAAACGGGAGTGCCGCTCATGATCTCTAAATCAACAGTGATCGGAAGGCCGTCGATGGTCGTCATATTGATAAGGATTTTAGCATACTTTGCCAGGATCTAACCCGTGAAACGGTATGAGCATAAAGCCCCGGGGCGTGAGTCCGAGGTACGGGCGTTCACGATGCGAAAGCCCGCGAAGCGGGCGACAGAGATCCGATGGCCCAAACGTCTGCCGCTATCTTCGATAGCTTGGATTTCTGTTGCGGCTTGTACCCCGCACTCACGTATGGGGCTTTATTCTTTCGCCATCTTCGATGGCTACTCACCGTTTGATCTTTTTCCAGGAGCCTTTGCCGCAGGTTACGGCGGTTCGGAGGTCGAGGATGAGGACGTTGTTTTCGAGGAACGAGTAAGGGAAGCGGAGTGTGCGGTCGAGGTGGATGCCGTTTTCGCGGAGGAAAGGTCTTGAGCGGACGACGCGGTTTGAGCGTTCGTGGCGGATGCGGACGAGATATGCGTCGATGGCACGAATTGTGAAGCCGCGACGCACGTTTTGACGCTTCTGCAATGAACGAAAAGGCCTCGCCAGATGAGCGAGGCCTTTTAATTTGTCCGACAAACTTTAGTTTGTCGCGTTCAGCAAACTAAAGTTTGCTGGACTTTAGGTTCCGGTTTCCCAGCTCGACATATATTCGAGCATTTCCGGGGTCAGGACGTCCATTTTTACGCCCATTGCGTGGAGTTTGAGCGATGCGATCTCCTGATCTACCTCAGAGGGAAGGACGTGGACGCCGTTGGTGAGCGTTCCTTTATTCTTTACCAGATATTCCGCCGATAAAGCCTGGTTGGCAAAGGACATATCCATTACCGATGCCGGATGGCCTTCGGCCGCCGCTAGATTGATCAAGCGGCCTTCGCCAAGGACGATGACGCTGCCCGAGCCATTTTTGCGTTTGTATTCTTCGACAAACGGTCGGCGGGCCGCCGGCGGATCGCACATCTCACGTAAAGCATCAAGGTTTAGCTCAAGGTCGAAGTGGCCGCTGTTGCACACGATCGCTCCGTCCTTCATCTTCTCAAAGTGTTCTTTATCAATAACATGGCGGTTGCCGGTTACAGTAACAAAGAAGTCTCCGAGCTTGGCTGCTTCCGCGATCGGCAGAACACGCATGCCGTCCATCACGGCCTCGATCGCCTTGATCGGGTCGATCTCGGTTACAATGACGTTCGCTCCCATTCCGCGGGCACGCATCGCAACGCCTTTTCCACACCAGCCATATCCAACCACGACCAGCGTCTTGCCGGCGAGCAAAATATTGGTCGCACGGATGATGCCGTCGAGCGTCGATTGGCCGGTACCGTAGCGGTTATCAAAGAAATGCTTTGTCTGAGCGTCGTTAACTGCAATAGAAGGGAAGTTTAGCACGCCTGCCTTCTGCATCGCCTTTAAGCGTACGATGCCGGTCGTCGTTTCTTCCGTCGTGCCGATTAGGTTCGGGATAAGCTCCTGCTTTTCCTTCAGCATCGTCGCGACAACATCGGATCCGTCGTCGATGATCAGGTTCGGATTTGTATCAAGTGCCGCTTTAACATGGCTGACGTAAGTCTCTATGGATTCAC
>JADLDC010000314.1 GCA_020846885.1 Acidobacteriota bacterium
CGGCAGAAGGAGATCCACAAATCGCTTAACTACAAGGACGAGTTCCGCAGGCTTCTGGACGATAATGGAATCAAGTATCATGAAAATGATCTGTGGGAGTGAGGCGCAAACTTGATGTCCGGTTTCTACGAAGTAATGATAGAACGCAATTTCTCGTCGGCGCATCAGCTGCGCGGGTATAAGGGGAAGTGTGAGAATCTGCACGGCCACAATTACAAGGTCGAGATCTTTGCTAAGGGCGAAGAATTGAACAACATCGGCCTGTTGATAGATTTTGGCGATCTAAAAAAGGCAGCGGATGAGATCGTTGCCTATCTGGACCACCGAAATTTGAACGAGCTTCCGCCGTTTGATGAGGAACTAAACCCGTCGGCTGAGAACATCGCCAGATATTTTGTCGAATACCTAAACACCCGCGTCGGCGACGAGCGTGTAAAAGTGTACAAGGTCCGCTGCTACGAAACCCCGACAAGCGTCGCAACCTTTTACAGAGGCTAGTCCTTTCGGCCTAAGATGCTTGCGTGCCGATATTATGGCCGCGCGCAAATAAGGTCACTTTGTCGACGTCTTTTCGGAAAGCACCCAGTTGTTCGGATCCAGTTCGACGCTCTTTGGCCGTGCGGGCAGTTTGATCTTGAAAGGCTTCTTTGGGCCGAATGCAACAACTGTACTATCGGCCATCTTGTCACCCGGGAATTTGATGATCAGCGGCAAGGGCATAAAGAAATCGTCTGGAACATTTTCCTGTATGATGTCCCCACTTAGCAGGACCGAGCCGTCCGCCTGATCCGCTATCTTGTACTCAAGCGTATAAGTGGGCAAATATGTCTCGTACACCCATTGTTGGAAAAACCAGTTAAGGTCGCGGATGCCGTACTCTTTGGCGATCTTCGTATTACTGAAATGCTCATTTGCGACTTTGCGAAAATCGTCGGTTGAGGCCGTTCGGTTGCGATATTTCTCGACGAAATCCTTCATCATGTCGAAAAACGACTGGCCATCCCCGCTATTCGGATCGGTAAACAGAAAATGCAGCATTCGCAGCACTAGTCCGCCTTTGTTATAAACAAGCGTTTGGTATCCGTCCAATGCTTTGCTCGATCTGAGCCGATGGCCAAGAATGATCGGGCCAATATCGTTCAGCCTATCCTTTCCCGTTCCCGACAACGTCTCGGGCGGCCGCCGCAACGATGCCCGCATCTCTTCGAGCAAGTTTTGGGCCGCTTTTGGATTTTGTCTCAGCTGCGTATATAGCACGCCCGAATATTCCGCAAATCCTTCGCTGAGCCATTGGTCCCGATATGATCGCCACGCAACAATGTTTCCCCACCATTGGTGCGACGTTTCGTGCGAAATGAACGAATATGTGAATTTATTGGCCCGGCCCATCGAAGGGATCATCAGCATCGAAGCAAACCCTTGCCCAAAGCCGTATGGGTGATATGAAGCTGAGAAAGTCTCATACGGATAGTCGCCGAAGAGCTTATGAAAGTAGCGGACCGAATTACTTAGTTCAGCGAGAAGGAATTCTTCATTTATCATGACGCCATTGCCGACCGAATTGTACTCGAGCGGGATAGACCTGTCAGTGCCGTCCCAGGTCAGTGACTCGGTATGCCGTATGAAAGGCCCGACCGCGAAAGTCGCAAAAGCTATCGGCTGGCCCATTCGATAATTCGTGATAACAACATCCTTATCTTCGGGCCACGGTTGTTCGCTGTTGCGCTTTCCGACAGATGCAACCTTATACCGCTTTGAATGCAGGTATGTCATCGAAAACGATGATCGGTCCAGATAGCCGTGCCGCGGATACCAAGCGGAGTTAGAACGCGGATACGAAAAATCTTCGTACGGGGTTTCAGGCTGCCGCATAAAATCGCCATCCAGCGTGAACTCGAGCGTTAACTCTTCACCCTTACGCGATGCTGCTGGCAAGAAAAGTGTTAATCCGCCTTCCCAGTCCTCCTGTACAAAGTCGAGTTGTGCCCCCTTGGAGTCGGTAACAGATCTGACCCTCATCTGCTTTTTCAACCGCGTATTCTCAAAATTGCCAAGCGATTCGCCCAGTGAAAAAGGAACAGTTCGAACGCCGTCCGCCAGCAGTTTCATTTTGGCCTTCGTTCTCAATGCAAGTTTGGATCGGGGCGATCGCAGATCGATCTCCATGTCATAATTGACCACGTCAACCAAGTCGTTCGCGTCTGAATAGGTCACGAACCCCTGCTTATAGTCAGATCGGCTGTATAGAGCCATCAGCACTTCGCTGTCATACAGACTGTCCTTGTAGGTGAAGATGAGGCCCTTCTCTCCGCCATTAAGGCCGAAGTTTGCGGTTGGGATCCGCGTTTGAACATCCAGCAGATAGTTGAAGTTTTTTAGCTTGCCTTCACCTCCCCTAAAGTTCGCAAAGAAAAAACCAGGCTGTTCCCCATTTAGTACTGACAGAGTGACGCGTGCGGGGATGTTTGCTCCGGTTTCCTCAAGAATGCGGGCGTCTAACTCGGCGGCCCACTTTTGCAGTTCTGCCGGGACGGCGGCCGCGGGCAGGATCTCAGGCGCTATTGCCGTCATCGTATCGTCTGAAAAACGAAGGACCGCAGATGTGAACGTACCCTTGACCGAATCGGCCTTCAACAACCGGCGGACGTTTGCCTTTTCGAAACTGCTTGGGGGAACACCGGCATCAAACGTGCCTTGGCCGATGAATACCGCACCTGTGATCCGGCCGTCGATCGGGGCTGAAAAGTAGAATGTGCCCGTGAATCTCATAGCCACTCGGTCACGATCCAGTACGAGATCGTTTACTTCCGCTTTTCCTCCGGTTAACTGAAAGGCCTTGATCTGCTGGTAAAGGGCCTTGCCTGTTACCTGGCCGGAGACATTCGAACCGAGGAGCGCAATGAAAATAAGACATGCGGGAAACAGAGCTTGCAGTCCCTGAGGATAGAACTTGGAATCCATACTTTTTTGAGATTCTTACAACGGAAGAAACTATCGATAGTTCGGTTTGCGCGAAAAAAAGGCGGAACGCTGATGCACGCTTACGCCGTTTATCAGCAAACCGCCCTTTGTTCAAAATGGTCGGGGCGAGAGGATTCGAACCTCCGACCTCACGGTCCCGAACCGTGCGCGCGACCAGACTGCGCTACGCCCCGTTGAGCCAAGTATCAAAGTCTAGGGCAACGGCACTGAGAAGTCAAACATTGCAGAAGCCCGCACGAAGTAAGGGCGAAACATTCATCTCGAGCATTTCGCCCTTACTGCGTGCAGGCTTCTGCAATGGTGCTCAGGCTTCGCCGGCGGCGGGCTTATTGGCGTACCTGTGTTTAAGGTATTCGATGATCGGCGGCAGGAGTGAAAGAAAAACGACGACGATCACTACCTTTTCAATGTGGTCTTCAAGTTTGATCCCGAGGGCACGTTCTATCACACCGCCAAGAAAATAACCGGCAAGGACCATGCTGTTGATCCAGAGCAGGCCGCCAAGCAGGCTGTAGGTAAGAAACTTTGTATAAGGCATCTCTGCCGCCCCGATAACCAATGGAGCAAATGTGCGTACGATCGGGACAAAACGCGCGAGAATGACCGTCTTGGCCCCGTATTTTTCAAAAAACGCATGGGCCTTTTGCACCCTGCTTGGTTTAAATATGAACGAATCTTCACGATTGAAAAGCTTGTGCCCAAGCGTTCTGCCCGTCCAATAACCCGTGCTGTCGCCGATCGCCGACCCCAGAAAAAATGCGATCAGAACCAGCCAGATATTTAGTTTATTTGCCGCCGCAAAAAGCCCCGAAACGACCAACAGCGAATCGCCCGGCAAAAAGAAGCCGACCGCCAAACCTGTTTCCGCAAAAATAACAAACCACAGAGCGACGTACACCCAATTGCCAAAGATCGCGAGCAAAGTGTCGATCAGCACCTTCGGGTTCAAATAATGAATTAGGTCGGTAATGCTTTCCATCAGTAAAAGTAAAGAAAAATTTAAGTAAAGAGTAAAAGGTAAAGAGTAAAGGAAGTGATCGAATGGTCACGAATTTTTCTTCGCGGTGACGATTCGTTTACCTAGAATTTTTCCGATGATCCTTGACTCTGCCTCGAGATCGACAATCAACTGGCCGTTTATTTTTTACCCTTTACTTGTTCACCATCCATGTTCGCCGATAAGCGGCACAAAAGCGCAGGGCCCGCGATTTTCGCTTGTAAAGCCGGTCTCGGTCCTTGTTGCCAGCACGAGGTCCTGATGCTTTGGGTCCGGCCCGACAGGTATTACCAGTCGCCCGCCTATTTCTAGTTGATCGATCAGCGGTTTGGGCAGGTTCGGACCGCCTGCCGCGACAAGTATGGCATCAAACGGCGAATAAACCGGCCATCCGTTGGTCCCATCCGCATTACGGATCGAGACGTTGTTTATACCAATTCCGCGAAGATTTTCGAGCGCGGTTTTTGCCAACACCTCAATGCGTTCGACAGCGTAAACCTTCTTCACCAGATTTGCCAGTACAGCCGATTGATAGCCCGAACCGGCACCGATCTCGAGTACCCGTTCCCGGCCCCTCAACTCCAGCAGCTCGGTCATACGGGCGACGATAAACGGCTGCGATATTGTTTGTCCGGCCGCTATCGGGAGAGCGTTGTCTTTGTAGGCCTGGGACCGCAAGGCTTCAGGCACAAAAAGGTGGCGTGGAACGGCGTTCATGACAGACAGCACACGCTCGTCGGCAATACCATAGTGACCCCGCAGGCGCTCGACCATTTTTTGCCGCGGAATCTCGTATCCGTCCATCGCTGCCTTGCCCGCTACTTCCAATTCAGGTCCTCCCAGGTCTTCATCTCTTCGAGGACGAGGTGATTCGTCAGATCGCTCCGCATCGGAGTGACGGAGACATAGCCTTCATCGATCGCCTCGAAATCTGTTCCGCCCTCGGCCCGAAAGCCGACACGTTCTTCGCCGATCCAATAATACAGCTTTCCGCGCGGGTCGATATGCTCAGAAATGACCGGCGTGGCGTTCTTAAATCCTTGTTTCGTCACCTTGATGCCGGCGGGTACCCGCTTTGGAATATTCACATTCAGCAGTGTTCCTTTAGGAATTCCGTATTCGAGCGCCTTTGACGTAACTTCTCTCGCCACCCGCGCCGATTCGGTAAAATCGTGACTCCGGTTTGCCACCAGGCTGAACGCGAGCCCCGGAATGCCGAGTATAGTTGCTTCCATTGCACCGGCGACAGTTCCCGAATAGGTCGCGTCATCACCGAGGTTCGCTCCGTGGTTGATCCCCGAAACACAAATGTCCGGACGTTCGTTAGGAAGCAGTATCTGATTGAGCGCGAATGTTACACAGTCGGTCGGCGTGCCGTCGACCGTCCAGTGACGCTCGTCTATCTGGCGTATCCGAAGCGGCCTTGACAGCGTTAGGCTGTGCGAGGCCCCGCTTTGTTCGCTTTCCGGTGCGATCACATAAACTTCGCCTATCTGCCGCATCACTGCCTCAAGCGCCATGATACCCTCGGCATGAATGCCGTCGTCGTTGGTGATCAGGATCCTCGGAATATTATGAGCCATTATCGTAAAGAGACATGCAGCAATAAGAATGCGTGCATATGGGCCGTTCAAATGTTTCCATCCAAACCAAAAAAGGTGAAAAAGCCAGACGCCGCCGCCCGTACACTTTTTCACCTTTCACTGTTACCTTGTTGGCCTATTAACTTTCTAAAAGCCGTCTTTACCGGCCGGCGGGCCCAGTGCCGGGCCGCTGGGCGGTAGTACCCTGCGGACGCTGCGAACGGAAACGACGCCTATTGCGCTTGCGTGCGTTCTGCGACTTCAACTTCGCTTTCTGCCCTGGCGGGATGAAATGCGCGTGCTTCTTGAGATCTTTGATTATCTCTTCGCTGATCACTTTGCGCTTGAACCGCCGCAGAGCGCTTTCGATCGACTCGTTATTATTAACTGAAATGAATGCCATTTGCTTTTCACCCCCTTTCGGCAAAGATA
>JADLDC010000315.1 GCA_020846885.1 Acidobacteriota bacterium
CACGCCGTCCCGTCTTTTTATCGACGACGAGGCTTCCGCCGTCCCAGATGTAATGGTCGCTCAAACCGAACGCGACGTCCGAGACGTTCTCTGCCTTCCACTTCCACGTATTTGTCGCGTTCTGCGCTGTGACCTTGCCGGTTTTTACTTCATCGAGCGTAGCAATATTTACGACATCGTCGCTTGTGAAAGATCTTCGCAAGCGCTCGGCGATCGCGGGCTGCAGCACTTCATTCGCATTCGTCAGATCGCCCGTTGACCAAACGATGTAATTTTTCGGAACGGTGACATCGAGCGTGTAATCGTTAAAATCACCGAAGAATTCATGCGATGAGATATGCGCGACCTGGTCCCATCCGTTCACATCGTCGAGCACGGCGATCCGCGGATAAAAATACGCGATGTAGAATGTGGTCGGGTCGATGACGCCTTCGCGGCCGGATTCGAGTACGAGTTCGTAATGCCATTTGAAGGACAGTTTGACCGTTCCGCCCGGCGGGACAGGCTCGTCCAGCTTTACGACGTTGTATGTCATTCCCTTTCCGGGGATCAACGGTTTCCATTCTTTGACCTTGCCGTTCTCGGCATATTCATCAACCGTTACATCCGACGTCAACTCTCCCGCAGACGCAGGCTGGTGGCGGGCCGCTTCAGGTGAATGAACGTTCAATTCGAACCGCAACACCAGATTTGCAAGTGGTTTTGGGCTGTTATTCGTGTAGGTGATGTCCTCAGACCCGGAGATCGTCCGATCAGGCGGAGCGATTTTCATACGGATATTGTGAACTGACTTGTTCTGATAATATTTCGGTCCCGGTGTGCCGTCCATGCTCCGTGTGCCGTTCTCGTAAGCCAGCTTTACGTTCCGCGGCATAAAGAGATCTTGCCCAAATGACGGCAATACAAAGACAAATGAACACAGAAAGAGGACGAGGAATTTTTTCATATCGATCTCGACTTAAATAAAATGTGGTCGTTGAATATACGCGGGCAGCAAGAATAAAGATTCGCAAAATCGATCTTCGCAAAGCAGAGATCCGGGAATGATCCGGGAAAGTGTACTTATCAAGCGGTCCATTATCCCGTAGCCGACCAATGCAGCTTTCAGAATTACTCAAAATTCATCCGTCTCATAAGTTTGATAAAACGCGGATCAGATCGCAGATCGTCCCACTTTGAATCGACTTTTAAAAACGTCATCAACGGTTCTCTGTCGTTAAACGCTTTCTCTAGAAGATCAATGGCTTTCGCCCTATCGCCGAGAGCGTTATAGACTTGTGCGAGATCATATAACGGAACATAACGTGTCTTCGCCCTTGTTTCCAATTCTTTCAGCACCTCGCGGGCCTGCCGCGTTTTGCCTGATCTTGCAAGTGCGAGCCCTATAGTTGCGGAAGCTTCGGCATTCCCGTTGCTTAATTCTCCCGCTTTCGTAGCGGCCGCAATTGCCTCGTCGTACATCTCCATTTTTAAGTACACCCGCGACATGAACAAATGCGGGAGCCAAAGACTTGGGAACGTTTCAGCAGTTGATCTCAATACCTTCAGTGCCTCGTCATCTCGCCCGGCAAAATGAAGTATCTGTCCTTCAAGAGCATTGGTCGCCATATCGATCGGGTCCAATTCTTTTGCTCGTTTTATTTCAGCAATGGCCTCGTCATGGAGTCCGGTATTCGACAAAAGGTGGGCATAGAAAAAATGTGATCGCGGACTTTTTGGATCAAGGCCCAACGCCTTTACCTGGTGCCGCTCAGCGGCTTTGGGGTCAAAATTATACCAAAAGTCGATAACGGCAAGCGCCGTCCATGCGTCTGCGAGCGATGGATCCAACTCCACCGCCCGCTGCGCCGCCGCTGCGGATTTCGGCATCACATCACTCGGGTGTGCGTCATTCGTAAGAGCTAACGCTCGGTATGCCTGAGTTAACCCTACAAAAGCCATCGCATATCCGGGATCGGCAGCGATCGCCTGTTCATAAAAAGCAATGCCCTTTTTCACCTCCGGCGACACTAGGCGCAGCATGTGAAGGTTGCCCTTCATATAGAGCTGATAGGCTTCGACGCTTTGAGTGGGCGGTGAACGCATTCTCGAAAGCGTGATCTTTAGCGCCGATGCAACTTTGGCTGCGATAGAACTCTGTATCGCGAAGATATCCGTGAGTTTTTCATTAAATTGGCCGGCCCACAGTTGCTGGCCATCGCTTACACGGATCAGCCTGGCCGAAACCCTTACTCGTTCGTCAGCGATCTGAATACTTCCTTCCAAAACGGCATCGACACCCAATTGGATTCCTGACGCTATCGGGTCTTGGTCAAGGGAATTGAACCGGCGAACAGCCCGCAATGACGAAACGCGAACTTCATTGCCGCCCAATTCCGAGATCAAAGCGTCGGCCATTCCGAGTTCTAACGCCTCGTTTCGATCTCCGGTCACCAATGGCTTAAATGGCAGCACCGCCAGCGTCTTTATTGGAGCGCTGGCAGCAGGCGTGGCGACCTTCGCGGGCCAAAGGAAATAGCCGAGCAAACCGAGAACCAGAACGCCGAGAACAACAGAAATGGCAAGCCGGAAACGTGCCGATTTCTCACTCTTTGCGCTTTGCCCCGTATCAATTCCGACAATATCTTCTGCCGCCTGAGTTTGACCTGCGTTTATGGGAGTCTTTATCTCGCTCGTTTCAAATACAGTCCGCGAATCCGACTCCGCGTTCGTCTCGGATATTTCACCGCTATGGTTGGAAGCTCGCGTTTCCGTCCTTGAGGTTTCACAAACCTCGGCAACAAATTTATAGCCGCGTCCTGGAACGGTTACGATAAACTTGTTTTCCTTCGAATTTTCGCCCAGTGCCCGCCGAAGTACCGCGACATTCTGTGTCAGATTGGATTCTTCGACGAAACTTTCCTGCCAGAGCAGATTCATCAAGTAATTCTTTTCCAGGATCTCGCCGCGATGCTCAAGAAACACGAGCAGCGTCTCAAACACCTTTGGCGTCAATGCGATACGTTCGTCACCGCGCAAAAGTATCCGCTTTTGCGTATCGACACGAAAATCGGCGAACTCAAAAAAACGAGTGGTTTCGATATCAACCGGCGTTTTTATAAACTTTTGCAAATTTTTACCTATACTTTTAGGACTTTTAACCTGCAACGGCGCGAAATTGCATTCACAACCTGCAACGGCTCTATTTTCAAAAGCAATTTGAGCTAATTCAAAGCGGATTGTAATACAAATTCCACGTCAGTAAAGGAGAAAAAAGATGAAATCACAACTCTTGAAAGTTATCGGCGGTACATTTATTGCATTTTTGGTTTTCGCAACGGCCACGAGCGTTACGATATTTGGACAGGACGCCCAACGCGATGGTGCGGAAGAACCGAAGATCGAAGATGCCCAAGGCCGGCCGAGTCACTTCGCTCGATTGGTTGGTGTTTGGGACACACAGGTTTCACTTCGCGTGTGTCAGACGGGAGCAGTAATAAGGACTTTTCCGTCTTTAGGCACCTTCCACGCCGATGGAACAATGATGGATTCGACATCAGGGATTCCGCAGGGTGCGAAAACTCCAGGCCAGGGAGTTTGGACGGCGACCGACGATGTTAATTTTATTTTCCGATTCAAATCGTTCAGTTTCGACGCGGCGGGTAATCCCACGGGCTGGACCGTGATCACTCATTACGGCCGCTTGCGCTACGGCCTCGACCAGTATTCGTCAGCAGGCAATGCACAGGTTTTCGATATGAACGGAAATTTGCTATTCACGGGCTGTTCAACAACGACGGCAACCCGGTTCCAATGATCTTTGCACACGAAAGCGGGTTCGATATGATGTCTTCGACGAACCCGCTTTTGTGCCATGAATTAACTCGCTTAAGATCAGCCGGCTCGAAGTTCCTTTGCCAAACCAATGTAAAGCTCGACAGCCTTTTTCAGATCTGCTTTCAAGACAAACTCGTCTTTGGTGTGCGCGACCAAGATCGATCCCGGGCCGAGAAGGAGCGGCGTGCCCCAGTTTGGGAGGTGTGGAATGTCGGTAGTGAAGCGGACGACCTTTTGATCAAAGCCTTCGACCGGCAGCATTTTGACCGGTTCGCTGTGCGATAGCACTTCGATCTCGCCGCGATTTCCGACGATCTCGCGGAGCATTTCTTCGATAGGTTCGCGTTTTGTGGTCAGCCGGATGGCTAGGGCAGCTTCGGCGGCAGGCGGGATCACATTCAACGCCAATCCGCCGCTAATGGTGCCGATGTTGACGGTTGTTTCGCCAAAGAACGGATCGTTTGGAAATTCTGCCGCACGAATGTCATTCAGAATGTCGATAAGCTTTTCGATCGCAGACTCACCCTGTTCCGGATAAGCCGAATGTGCGGCCTTGCCCGTGGTTCGGATAATAAGGCGAAACGTCCCTTTCGACCCGATCGCGAGGTCATTGTCTGTCGGCTCGCCGTTTATCATGTACTGGCACTTCGCTGCCAAAGGATGAAGATTGGCAGCTTTTGCTCCCGTGCTCGCCCGCTCTTCTTCAACCGTGTAAAGTAAGCCGATATCGGTAACACCTTCCCGCCGCAACTGCTCGGCGGCGGTTATCTGAGCGGCAATGATCCCCTTCGCATCGCACGAACCGCGTCCGTATATCTTCTCGTCATCCTCGGTCGGCGGAATAAACGGCGGCACCGTGTCCATGTGCGTCGAAAACCAAACGCGCGGCGTGTCGTTCAATGTGGCAATGACATTGTTCTGGCTATCCGAAACGGGCTGCAGCTCCACGTTCCAGCCGAGCGACCGTAGATGATCACGCAGCCAAAACCCAACGGACTCCTCTTCGCCGGAAGTGGACGGGATCGACATTAAGGATTTCGTAAGTTCGAAAAGATTCATTTTTGATCCAGGTGCTGCTGGTTCAGCCATTCAAAGAATCCGCTAGTTCTAAATGCTAGAGGTTCGTGACCCGCTCCTGCGACTTCGTCGTATTTCACGAACTGATTCCCTGCGGGCTTTTCGTGCATCACGATAGAACATGAACTGTGAATCCGATCGCATCCGCAGCCTTCAGCAATCGGGCGTCCCCGGAAACAAAGTCTTTATTTTTCGGACGCTCGCCGCACCAGATCATTGCAGCGGCGAGTTGAAGGCTGTCGAGTGCCCTAAGTCCATATTGTCGCGGAAAAGTAAGTGCAAATTCAATGCTTCGACTTGTGGTTTCTATGGTACTCCAATTCGATTCTGCCTTCGCAAACTGCTTCCTCGCTACCGCGGAAGCGGCTGGCACAAGCCTGCTTTCCCGCTCCAACCGTGCAAATGCGGACTCGATCTCGACGGCCGCCTCATACCAGACAAAGTGCTCATCAAAAAGCCGCCACAATCTTCTCGCTGATTGTGAACGGCCCTCATTTACGCACAGTGGCACTATCGCACTCGTGTCCCAGAACGACATATTTCAAATCATTCTCTCTCTTTACGGATGGCTTCGTCGATAACGCTCGACGGTATCATGGGTTGTGCGAACAACTCATCCCAGTCTTCATCGCTAAAATCATGAGAAGATCTATCTGGCTTTTCAGCGCTGAAAGATTTCAAGGTCTTCTCAATTGAGATCTTCACCGCTTCAGCATCATCATTCACACCAAGCAATCTTCTAACCCGCTTCAACTTTTCGGCGTCCAGGATTTCCACAGTTACTGACATATACGCGTCATCTCCTCGCCCTAGTTTACCATATCAAAAGAAGTCCTTGTGCAGCTTTCTAATAACGTCTGCCGCAGAATCTTCCTTAACGACGAATGTTAGATTCACGCTCGAAGCTCCGTGCGAAACGAGGGCGATGTTTATGTCATTGATCGTTGAAAATATCTTTGCTGCAAGGCCTGTCGAGGCCCGAAGGCCGTTGCCGACGACGCAGATGACGGCGTAGCCGGGTTCAACCTCAACATCGCCGAGGCGTGAGAGGTCAGCGGCGATCTTTTCGATCTCGGCGGTATCGTCAAGCGTTAATGCGATCGACACTTCGGACGTAGAGATCACGTCAATGACCGTCCGGTACCGCTCGAACACCTGAAAAACGGCGCTCATAAAGCCGTAGCTGCCAAGCATCCGTGCCGAGGTGATGCGTAAGATGGTGATGTTCTTTTTGTGGGCGATCGATTTGATCCGGCTTGGCGATTCTCCTGCCTCGCCCAACACCATTGTGCCTATCTCATCAGGTTCGAAAGTATTGCAGACACGCACCGGAATGCCGTGATCGACCGCGGGCTTTATCGTTTTCGGATGCAGCACCTTTGCGCCGAAATACGCAAGCTCGGCGGCCTCTTCATAGCTGAGTACAGGAATCGTCCGAGCATCGCTGCAGATGCGCGGGTCACAGGTCATTACGCCTGTCACGTCAGTCCAGATCTGCAGTTCGCCCGCGTTTAACGCCGCCGCAAAGAGTGCCGCTGAATAATCAGAGCCGCCGCGTCCGAGAGTCGTGGTTTCGCCGGCACGATTGGCGGCGATAAATCCGCCGGCAACGGGAATCTCACCGGCGTCGATCGACCGTCCCAGATCAAGCCTGACAAGATCGCGAGTCTCTTCCCATATCGGCTGCGCCGCGCCGAATTCGTCATCCGTAACGACCAGCCGCCGCGAATCAAATTGCCTTGCATTCAATCCACAGCTTTTCAGCACTTCGGCCAGGAGCCGCGACGATAATTGCTCGCCGTATGAAACGACGGCGTCTTTCAGCATCGAAAGCGGCAACGAACGGCGTGATGCTCGCATCAGCAGATCAGAAATTTCTTTCCGGGCAAACTCAAGTTCGGTGTCGAACAGGTTGGGCGTTTCGTCAGGAATAAAATGTTTCGAAACCTCAACGTGTCGTGCAAAATGCGGCTCCAGCATGCCGATGGCCCCAGCAAGATCGCCCTTCTTTGCGGTGTCAAACGCAGCCAGCAATGCGTCCGTAACCTTTGTCATTGCCGAAACGACAACGACCGGCCGTCGTTCCGCCTGCGATGCGACAACATTTATCACACGTTGAAAAGCGGCCACGTCGCCCACCGACGTGCCGCCGAATTTCATTACTGTTGGGGCCGATATATCGCTCACCGTTAGTGAGAAGTTCCTCCGTTTCCTATGTCAATGTCAAGTTTCG
>JADLDC010000316.1 GCA_020846885.1 Acidobacteriota bacterium
CCCTCATTGACCAGCATATTGATGCCCGCCTCACGGAATGCTTTTGTCACCAGATCCGGCGCGGTCCAGTGGTCATGATTTCCCAGGCACGCGTGCGTTCCAAATTCAGCCTGCAGGCTGCCCATCAGATCAGCCACCGGGCGAATATATGCCGGCTCGTGCGAGACGTAATCGCCCGTCAGGACAAACATATCCGGCTTCAGACGGTTCGCGATCTTCACCGTTCGCGCGATGTGGTCAAAGCTTGTGAATGGGCTGTGATGAATGTCAGATAAATGAATGATCTTAAAACCGTCGAGCTTTTTAGGAAGCCTCTCGAGCTCAACCGTCACACGCTCCAGCGACAAGCTATTTGCTTCGTCGATCGCGTATTTTGCGACCTTCGACAGATCGCCCGCCAGCTTGCGAAGCGGCGTTTCAGACGACCTCAAATGACTGAACCGCTCAGCAAGCGTCGTCCGCCGTGTAAAAATGGTTTGCATTCGTGTGCGCATCAGTATACTTGGTGAGAACGAAGTGTCAAGAACCCGCGGGCGTGAGTATAAAACGTTCAGTGCAAGGCAATTAGGCCGTGCGGCAGTGTTGAGCAAGAATCAGGGGTAAAGAATCGGTTGTCAATGTACTAATTATACATTTCGAGCAGGCGGGAGGCAATAGTTTGCCATTGCTCCTATTCCCCGCCGTCATCCGCCACGGAAGTGACAAAATAATTCGCCAGCGACCGGCTGCGGAACCAAAGGATTAGGCCGAACAATAAGAATAGGATGCCGCCGGCGAACGAAACCTCGAAATTCGCAAGTTCGCTCTGGACGGATCTAAGTGAAATGACGACAAGGCTGGTGGCAAGTAAGGCCCACTGGAACAATCCCATCAGCACGAAACTGAGTGCCTGAACTCTGATAAAGACTATGGTTAGTTTCTTAAGGTCGCTCATAACTTGGTTCATCGGCTTCCCAAAAATGCTAATTCCTTACGCGTAAGAACTTCAGCTTTCCAACTTGCAACAAGACGCCTTCACCAGAAAGTGCGACCTCGGCATTGGCGGCCGAAGCCTTTTCGCCGTTTACCTTTACGCCGCCCTGGTCGATCAACCGGCGGGCTTCGCCCTTTGAAGCGGCGAGGCCGGTCTGGACCAGCAGATCGGCAAGGCGATGGACCGGGCCCTCGACGGTGCGTTCTTCTATTTCATCCGGCACTTCCTTTTTTACAAACCGCCGCTCGAATTCTTCCGCCGCCAGAGCTGCCGCCTCCGAGCCGTGAAAGTCTTTAATGATCGACCTCGCCAGCGAGACCTTCAAGTCCCGCGGATTTTTACCGCCTTCAACTTCCGATCTCAAATTTGAAATTTCGGATATTGAAAGGTCGGTCAGCAGTTCGTAATAACGCCACATCAGGTCGTCGCTGATCGACATCACCTTGCCGAACATATCGTTCGGCGGCTCATTGATGCCAATATAATTGTTCAGCGATTTCGACATCTTGTTCACGCCGTCCAGCCCTTCGAGCAGCGGCGTTGTGATTATGACCTGCGGCTCCTGGCTGTATTCACGCTGCAGATTGCGGCCCATTAGAAGATTGAATTTCTGGTCCGTTCCGCCAAGCTCAACATCCGCCTCGAGCGCGACCGAATCGTAACCCTGCACCAGCGGATAAAGCAGTTCGTGCAGCGATATAGGCTTTTCCTCAGCCATCCGCTTTGTAAAATCGTCGCGTTCAAGTATCTGCTTGACCGTCGTTTTCGCGCAAAGTTTTATAAAATCGGCCGCGCCGAATTTGTCCATCCACTCGCCGTTGAACCGCAGCTCCGTTTTCTCAGGATCAAGCAGCTTGAACATCTGTGCCTTATACGTTTCGGCGTTCGCGTTTATCTCTTCACGCGACAACGGCGGCCGCGTCACATTCTTTCCCGAAGGGTCGCCGATCATCCCCGTAAAATCGCCGATCAAAAAAATAACCGTATGCCCCAGCTCCTGAAACGCCTTCAGCTTCCGGATCACCACCGTATGCCCAATATGAATATCCGGCGCCGTCGGGTCCAATCCCAACTTCACCCGCAACGGCTTCCCCGTCTTCGCGGCACGCTCCAACTTCTTCCGCAAGTCATCCTCACGGATCAGATCGACCGTCCCCTTCTTCAAAATAGCCAACTGCTCGTCAATGGTCATAAGCAGACAATTGTACGAAAATCAGCGTCGATACGAAACTGGGTTTGATACGCGGGCCTTCAGACCCTAGGTTGGAGTGACGTTGTGGTAACGTGTCTTTGACATCCCAGTCGCCCAAACGGTCGCGATCAAAATGCAACAACCGGACGCCGGCGGCGTGATGTAAATTGCATTTGCCAAATACAATCAAGAACCAGGCTGTGAATTGTTATGGTACTCCGCTTGAAAAACAGTGTTCTTCCAATCTTCATCGTCTGCATTTTAGGCATCATATCGTCGGCACAAAGTACCGAAAGCGTTGTTATAGTGTCCGTCAAAGATCAATTTGGCGGCGCAGTTGCCCGTGCCAAGATCAATATTGTCGGAGCCGACGGCAAGGCGCGGTCAGCAGAAACCGATTCACGCGGAACCGCTCGGTTTGCAAACACACCTGGCGGACAATACCAAATTACGGTTTCTGCCACTGGCTTCAAGCAGTATAGGGAAGAAAACAGGACGATCCGCGGTGACGAAACACGGACGATCGATGTCATGCTCGAAATTGCGCCGATCGAATCCGAGGTCGAGGTAGGCGAAAAGGAAGCCATCAACGCAGAGAGCGCAGGGGCGGCCTTGGTGCTAAACGAAAAGGACATTGACAAGCTGCCGGAAGATCCCGCGGAACTCGAGCGCGCCTTGCAAAGACTCGGTGTGGCCGCAACCGGCGAGGAACTCCCTGTCACGGTCAACGGCATCCAGGGCGGAAAGATACCGCCAAAGGGCGCGATCCAGCAGATCAGAGTGAATCAAAACGTTTTCTCTGCCCAGTACGATTCGCCCTACGGAGGCGGCATTGAGATATTTACCCGATCAAGTGTCGATAGGTTCCGGGGTTACTTGAGTTTCAGCTTTGCCGACTCGCGGCTCAATGCGGCCGATCCTTTTTTAGGCGGCCTACTGCCGTTTCAGTCGCGGACATATTTTTTCAGTACGTCAGGCCCGTTGCTGAGCAAAAAGGCGAATTTTTATGTTTGGGGCAGCCGCAGCGATAGTGACGCAAGCGTTGTTATCAATGCCATAGTCCTGAATTCCGCCCTTCAGCCGACCGAATTCAAACAATTTCAGGCGACGCCTTCGCAGGCCGATAATATATACGTTGTTGTCAATGCCGACCCGACCAAAAAGCACAAGCTGTACCTCAGTTATAATTTGGTCCGCAGCGAAAGCAGCGGGCAGAATGTCGGAGGCTTTTCATTGCCAAGCCGGGCAAACGAGAACAACTTTCAGAGTCATTATTTTCAGTTTTCCGACACCTTTCTGATCAACCCTAATGTCGTCAACCAAACTCGATTGCTCGCTTCGTACACCGCGAATGACAGTTTCGGCGGCAGCGATCTGCCGGCGATCAACGTGCTGGATGCCTTTTTTGGCGGCGGATCGCAGCAAAGCACCAAAAGCAAAAATATTCGTTTCGATACGGCAAACGAAACATCGTGGCAAATGGGACGGTATGCCTTAGCATTTGGCTTTCGCGTGCGCGGAGAACATATCAGCCAGAATTCAACAGCAAATTTCGGCGGCACATATACCTTTAGCGGGCGGGTTGCTCCGGTTCTGGATGTGAACAATGTCCCCGTTATCGATCCGGACGGGACCATTGTGACCGCAGAGATAAATAGTCTGGAGAGCTATCGCCGAACGGTGCTTCTGGGTCAGCTCGGATTTTCACCACAGCGGATCCGCGAACTCGGCGGCGGGCCGAGCCAGTTTACGATCTCTGGCGGCAATCCGGCTCTGGCTGTTTCGCAATATGATCTTGGGTTCTACATGCAGAACAGCTACAAAATATCCGAGACCGTCGCCGCCAGTTTCGGCCTTCGTTACGAAGATCAGACCAACATTGCAAGCCACTTCAACCTGGCCCCGCGCTTTGGGCTGATCTGGGCACCCGCCGCGAAAGAAAAGCAGAATCCACTTTATACCCTGCCGCGGATCAGCATCGGCTACGGCCTGTTCTTTTCGAGATTCCCGCTCAACAGCACATTGAATGTCCGGCAAGCGAGCGATGCCGACAGAAGGCAATATCTGATCAATGAAACGTCGATCCTGGACATTTACCCAAATGTGCCCACGGTCGATCTGCTTAACCAGTTTGCCCTGCCCCGAACTCAACGGTTTATCGACGGCGAGTTTCAATCGCCGTATCAATCGCTGTTGAGCATAACCGCGACAAAGAAAATGCCTAAGGGCTTTTCGCTTACATTTATTTTCTCGCGCGGCAGAACATTCAGGCAGTCCTTTACACAAAATATCAACGCGCCGCTTGCCGGCACCTTCGATCCATCAGATCCGTCGCTGGCGGTCCGCCCGTTCGGAAATGTCGGGAATATTTACGAAACTCGATCGGCCGGAAAACTCGAAACCGACCGGTATACTCTAAGTCTAAGCTTTCCGCAGTCAGACAAAATGTTTGCTAATCTTCGTTACTCATATTCAAGATCAAAGAGCAGCGTGGTAAGCGGAAGCGGATCGCCATTTGATGCATACGATCTCAGCCAGGAGTTCGGGCCGAGTTCCTATGATGGCGTTCATAATGTTGGCGGTTACTTTTACTACTCATTCCCGCACAAGATATCGTTCGGAAGCGATTTTTCGATCAGCTCCGGCACGAGGTTCAATATCACGACTGGTCGCGATACGAACGGCGACGGCTTCTTCAGCGAACGCCCCTCATTTGCCACGGACCTCACCAGGCCGGGGCTCGTGCCCACGCCGTACGGCGTCCTAGATCCGAACCCGGAGCCGGGAACAAAGCTAATTCCGCGAAATTTGGGCAGGGGCGAGAGTACCATGGGTTTCAATTCGACAATATCCAAGAATTTCGGCTTCAACGAAGACAAAGCGAACAAGAAGCCCCCGCGGCAAACGCTTACTTTCACTCTGCGCGTGAATAATGTTTTCAACATTATCAACAAGGCGAATCCTATCGGAAACATGGCGTCGCCGAACTTCCTTCGATCGCTTTCCCCATTTTCAGACGGCGGCATCGTCACCATCAACGGAGCCCCGCAGCTCAACTTTGCCGGCAGGAGCATGTCGCTAAGCGTGGCGTTCGGATTTTAGGAGACGGATACTTTTCTTCGTGGAACTTCAAAATCTTGATCAGCTATGGTCAGTGGCCGTTGCTTGGGCCGCGCGAGGTGACGAGCAGGTTGTCGGCCTTTTTGCGCAGCGTTTGCATTTCAGCGGCGGCGGCTTTTGTGATGCCGCGGGCTAGGGTGCGGAACGGGCGGTTTTCGGTGAACGCGAGAGCGATGGAATAGAGAGTGCTTCCGGAAAAGACCTTTTCGTTCGAGATCGCGAATACCGGCTCCCAGAATTCCGGCGTCATCTTTGCCTTGAACGCGTCGAGGCCGTCGAAATTATAGAACCTCTGGCCATGCTTTCGCATCCATGCAAGCAGTACACGCAGCCAAACGGGATTGTCGAATTTCTCGATATTAGCACGCTTTGAAAGCGGCGAAAGGCCAAGCGTGACGTACTCGTCGCACTCGTCACGCAGCATGCGAACGGCGGTGTCCATCATCAATTCGACCGTCCCGTTCGGCGCGTCAGGATGATGCGGAAACTGTTCGGTCAGCCAGCCTTTGCGTGTCGGTATAGGTGAGAGAACCAGAAATGCCGCGACGCGCGAATTGTGTTCGGCTACAAATATCCGCCGATTCTCAAGCCGCCCGAGCGTTTCCGGCTCGATCACAAAATGCAGCGGCGGCAGGCCTTTGAGCGTAAACCACGCCGCAAGACATTCGTGAAGCAGCGGATTGTTCGTCGCCCGCTCAACGCTCCATTCGCTGACCGTCA
>JADLDC010000317.1 GCA_020846885.1 Acidobacteriota bacterium
ACATTATGAAATACTGCCCTAACTGCAGCACGCGCTATGACGAAGAGATCTTGCGGTTTTGTATGAAGGACGGCACGCCGTTGATCGATGAAGATGAGCCGGCCTTTATCGAAATGCCTAGCGAGAGTATCGAAGAGCCGGAAGATGACGCGGGCGAGGTCACTGTTGTCCGCAACAACTCGGCGCCGCCGCTTCCGCCGCCTCAGAATCTTATCGACGATATTTCATTTACACCTGACCCTGAGCCGCGTGAACGCATCGTGGTGCCAACCGTGGATGAACAGCCGCGGCCGGTGACGCAGGCAAGGGTGATCCCGCCATATCAGCCGCCAGTCCCGCAGCAGAATACGGCAAAGGTCGTGGTGCTGACCGTTATTGGGACCATTGCGGCAATGGCGCTTGGGGCGTTTGGTTTCTGGGCCCTTCAGAACAGCGGCCCTGGCGAAAACCTGAATGTGAATACAAACTTTAACGCGTATCTCGATAACCAAAATGCGGCGGTAAATACGAATCTCGGTAACGACAGCAACTTTAATTTTAACGCGAACGCGAATTTTAACGGGATGTCGAACGCGAACACAGACTTTAACGCAAACTTGCGCACGCCGTCGCCTTCGCCAACGCTTCGGCCAAGCCCGTCACCAACGGCAACGCTCGGCCCGCCGCCAACGCCGGATGAGATAGATGAACCGACCCCGCGGTCCACGCCGACGCGTCCGCCGGGAACAACCCCGACGCCAATAGTTATCAGGCCCGGTTCGACACCGCCGCGCATGGTACCGCTCCCGGCAAACAGGCCGGTGGATAATTAGAGCAACCTGATCTGGTGACCGTACCAGATAATTTGCAAGTAGCATCTTGCCGATCCATTCTTCTTTGTGCCCTTTGTGTCTTCAACTTTGCGGCCTTTGTGTTAACGTTCTTTCTTTTAACACAAAGATCACAAAGTTGAAGACACAAAGGGCACAAAAGTACTCGCGATCCAATTGTTACCAGTCCACTAGCCGGCGATGAGGCTGACGGCTTGCTCGACCGCCCGGCGGGGATCGATCACGCCCCAGCCCTGGCGGTCCACTTCGTAGTGCGGCAAGCGTTCGGCGGTCGAGATAAGAATGCGTTTGATCTCGGGCGGCGTCAGCGCCGGGTTTGCTTCCAGCATCTGCGCGACGACCGATGAAACGATCGGGGCCGAGAATGAAGTTCCGTCCACGTACTTATAATATTTCGTGATCACATTCTCACGCCGGATCTTGAGAAGAATTATTTGGCGAATGCTGTGTACAGGCCGGTCAAGGGCCGCATCCAGCTCGGCATCAACCTCTGGATTTGCCCTGATGATGTCGTGAAGCTCTTCATCAGGTGCGGCATCAAGCGTTTTCAACAGCGCGGCCTGCTGTGCCGTCGGTGTATTCGGCAAGATGGGCGCCGGAACCCAGATCGACGGTGCGATGACCTCAGGCTTTTGCAGCCCGTCAAAGGTCGGACCGTATGACGATCGATACATTCCACGCCTCGCGCGATTCATCGAGTTATGATCATCAAGCCCGCCGACCGCAATACAGGACGGTGCGCTGGCCGGCGGAAATACAGGGTGATGCGGCAGATGCCCGGCGTTGCCGACTGCACAGACGACGGTGATGCCTTCGGACGAACAGCGTTCGACCGTTTGCGAAAGCGGATCGGTCAAATAGCTTTGCTCATAATCGCCGCCGGCTGAGATATTTATTATGCGGATGCCGTATTTTTCACGGTTTGCAAGCACCCATTCCAGCCCGGTCTGAATATCATCTTCCGTTATTCGGCCGGTCCGGGCGAGCTTCACCAAGACAACGTTCGCCTCCGGTGCGATGCCGCGATAGAACCCGTTCGAGAGTGATCCGTTCCCCGCCGCAACGACCGATGTCATCATCCCGTGCCAGCTTGCAACGTCCGGCTGAAAAAGCGATCCCAATTCGCCGTCATTCTCAAGCAGGCTTCGGTAAGCGACGATGCGGTTCGATGGCGTTGTCAGGTCCTGATGGGGATAGAAGCCGGAATCCAAGAATGCTATCGTCACGCCGCGGCCCGTGTAGCGGTCATCGGCGTCAAGGCGCAATGGCGTGCTCAGAACGTGCGACCCGTCCTTCTGCATCGCCGCATCTTTTATGATGTGCTGTTTTGCACGCTCAAACAGGCGAACGCACCGCGCGCAGACCGCCTGAAAGTCGTGCGTGTCCGGGGCATTGGCATGAATTAACTTTTGCAGATCGTCATCCAGCACCAGCATCGGCACGAACTCATCCGGTGTTTCGCGATGGCATACCGGGCACACCTTGCCGCCCGCGGCTAGATCGGCTGTAAGTGTCGGTCGCTGCATTTGCTGAGATTCGTGAAGAGACATTCCAAACGCCGGTTAAGTTTTCCATAAAGAGCGGGTAAAATCAACGAAGTCAGAAGCGGAAGCGTCCGGGTTCGTCGGTAACGGAAAGCTTATGAGGCCCATCGCTACCGCTCCGGGTTCTGACAGGAAGAAGATGGCAAAAGTTGGTATCGCATTGTCAGGCGGCGGCGCTCGCGGGTTTGCCCACGTCGGCGTTCTGAAAGCGCTTGTCGAGAATGATATCGCGATCGATCTGGTTTCGGGTGTCTCGGCGGGGTCATTTGTGGGCGGAGCGCTTGCCGCGGGTATGACGATCGATGAGATCGTCGAACTCGGAGAAAAGATCAGTTGGAGGCGCGTTGCCGGATTTTCGTATTCACCGCGCGGACTGCTTTCGAGCGCGTCGATGGGAACATTTATCGAAAAGAACTTCCCCGCCACGCGGTTTGAGGACCTCAAACTTCCCTTCGCAGCCGTTGCGTGCGATCTGGAAACGGGCGATGAAGTTGTGTTGCGTGATGCGGGCGATCTTGCATTCGCAATTCGAGCAAGCTGCGCAATTCCGGGCGTGTTCGTACCGATGATCGACGAACACGGCCGCAGCCTGATAGACGGCGGCGCCGCAACGCCAATGCCGACACGGGCCGTGAAAAAGCTCGGGGCCGACGTTGTCATCGCCGTCGATGTCGTTTCATGCGGCTCGACCTTTTGGGGCACGCCAAGCACGCTTGTCGGTACATTTTTTCAATCGGCGATGCATATGATCCGATCCGCATCAAAAAACCACCACTACCGCGCCGACATCGTCATCGAACCGCAGATCGCGCACATCAGGCCCGACGCGATAGCAAAGCGGGATGAGCTGATCGAATTGGGTGAACAGGCCGCACTGGAAAAGATCGAGGCCATAAAGAGAGCGATCGATATCGCGCAAACCTGACCCGGATCGAACGGGCCTTAGGCTGTCGAGGCGAAGAGAAAAGCGCTTGCAATTCCGCGTCAGAACGTGCATTATTGCATACACGTTTGTCCTTCTCTCGCATCGCGGGATGCGCTTCGCTAAAGACGGTCTTTTTGGGTAGCAGGAGAGCAGGCTGGTTTAATGGTAGCAGAAGCCGCTCGGCATTTTTTGAGCACCTGGTCAGGACCGTTTCCGCACGAAATAGCTCCGATCTCATACGCTTCTCGATAGATTCCCGAAGGGGAAACAAATAATACTTTGAGATATGTCAATGAAACTTTACGTAGGGAACCTTCCCTTCAAAACGAATACGC
>JADLDC010000318.1 GCA_020846885.1 Acidobacteriota bacterium
CTTTCCACGCTTTTATCGCGAACACGATCATCATCACCGTCGTCACCGCGCCGAAAAGAAAGCTGCCGAAATTAGAATCAGTCACATTGCCGACAAATCCGAGTATCGCGCTGACGATCATGATCGCCACCTGTGCCGCAAAACCCTGTGCCGCGTGAAAGCGGACCTTATTCTCTTCCTTTGGGATCACGAAAAGCAGGATCAACCCCGCGACAAATCCGATCCAAAACGGCAAATACGGCAATCCGATCAGCCATTTTTCCGGCACACCCGTCTTCGCCACCTTTCGGTCTGATGCCCGGTTCATGTCGGCCAATTGTGCGGCTTGATACGCAACCGGCGTTTGGCCGCCCTGAAAGGCGTAAGCCTGGAAATCGGCGTCGGCAAACCGCCGCGTCTCGTCCTCGGTCACGCTGGCCGGCTGTGTCGGAAACTCCGAAGTGCTGTACGGCGTTTTCGGCGGTGCCGTGTATCCGCGGCCCTGCTCCGCCGTCTCAGCAGCCGCAGCCGCCTTTGCCTTCTCCGGAAACTTCGGATCAAGCGGGTTTGTGTCAAACTTTTTCGACATTACAAGGTGATTCTACGATATTTTTGACGAATTGGTTCGATATTTCCGATCAAACATTTCTCTGACGCCTTTAAATTGAAGGATGCAATCCCAATTCTGCAAGTACCTGTCGCTGATTAACAAGTCCACGCCGGTTCAATCTAAGTGCATCTATCGTTACACGTGCAGTGGCAGTAAGGCCAACTATCGTTGTTGCGTCCGAACTCCATGAAAAATGTTCAGACCAAATTTGGGCGCGAGGGTTAAAAATCGTGGCTTCACGTCTCGAAAGAAGATCGAACGCTGAGACTCGGTCTGCTTTGAAGAGATTGCAGCCGTGACAACAAAAGGCCAAATTATCAGGTTCAGAACCGCCGCCCATGGAGATGGGAATAATATGATCAACATCGAAAGGGCTGTCGGCGTATTTCACCTGCGAATGGCAATATTCGCATTTTCCATTCGCCTGCTGCGAGACGAGCTTACGAGTTTTGAGCGAGATCTTCGCTTTAGACATTGTTGGAAACAGACAATTCGAAATGGTCGATCACCATATCGACAGTCTCTCCCCGCATTTTTGCGAGTTGAGCGATGAGTTTTAGCCGACGTGCGTTCAACCTTTCAAACTTCTCGACAAGAGTGGAAAGTTCCTTCTTTTCGCGGGCCTGCAAACTTGCGGATTTATACCTTGAATAAAGCTCCGTGTAACGATCACGCTCGGCAGGCGGAAAAATTGTGTTGATCTTATGGAGCAAATCGGCTTGCGTGCCGGAGATGGATCTATCAGTGACGCCATTCTGCCGAAGCCGTTTGGCCCGCCGAACGAATAAGTCGAACTCGCCTTTCGGCATCTGCACGACGGCGTCGAGAAGTTCGTCTGTAGATATTTCTAGCTGCACCGACATAATACTCAAGAGCATTATCGCATATTCTTGAAAAACAGGCGGTATTCGTCAAAACTACTTAGGCGTTCCATCGATTCTGATATTATCCGGTTCAGCTAATTCGTCAAACTTTGATGGGTCGGATTTTTTGAGCCACACGCCGTAGATCAAGCACGTTAACGCAAGAATAAAGAACAGAACGGCAAGAAAATCTTCCGTGTACCAGCGCTCATCGTAACATGAACTGAGAGTAAACCGAGGCGGCCCGCAGTTCACCTTAGACCAGGCGTCATGAGTAAGCCAGCGAATAGTCTCGGCCCGATAGAAACAGACGCCGCTTGCGATGATGCTGATCACCGATAGCGTTAACAAAGTCCGCGATTTGATTCGTCTATTCACTAACAACACATATTCCCAACTCTTTCAGTTGAGCGTCATCTACATCGCCTGGCGAGTCCATCATCAGGTCTTGGGCCGAGGCGGTTTTTGGGAATGCCATGACGTCGCGGATGTTTTCGGTGCCGACGAGGATCATGCAGGTGCGTTCGATGCCGGCGGCGAAGCCTCCGTGCGGCGGCGTGCCGTATTCGAGGGCGTCGAGGAAGAATCCAAACCGCGAGCGGGCCGTTTCGGGCGTCATGCCGAGGGCTTTGAAATTCAATGCCTGCACTTCTTTTTGATGGATACGGATCGAGCCGCCGGCGCATTCGTAGCCGTTGATGACGGCGTCATAAGCTTTGGCACGCACCTGGCCGAGCAGGTGATGCTGCGACGGATCGTTGACCGCGGTTTTGAAAAGCTCAAGGTCCTCGTCCATCGGCGAGGTGAACGGGTGGTGGGCAGCAACGTAAGTGTCGGTCTCATCATCGTGCTCGAACATCGGGAATTCGGTGACTATGATGCATTCGTATTTTGTACGGTCGATCAGGTTCTCGCGGCGGGCGACCTCATTTCGAAGCGCACCCAACGCCGCAGCAACGACAGACTTTTTGCCTGCGACGATGAGAACAGCATCGCCCTCGACTGCACCAGAAAGTTCTGTGAGTCGAGCGATCTTCTCTTCCCCAAGCACTTTCAATAGAGACGAAGCCGGAGCCCAGTCGCTATCGCTCCCGGTTCTGACAGGAACCTTGATCCAAGCGAGAGCTCCTGCACCGTAGCGTTTTACAAATTCCTGCAGTTCATCCGTTTGCTTTCGCGAATAATCTGCACGGCCTTTTACGACGATCGCTTTGATCTCGCCGCCTTTTGCCAGGACCTCTGCAAACGGCGCGAAATCCGTGTCTTTCAGTTCGTCCGACAGGTCGATCAGTTCCATCCCGAAGCGCAGGTCGGGTTTGTCCGAGCCGTAGCGCCGCATCGCTTCAGCGTAAGTTAGCCGCGGCCACTCGGTCGGCAGGTTCACGTCTATCAGTTTCAGGACGTGGTTGAACATGCCTTCCATCTCGCGGTAAACCTGTTCGCGATTTACGAAGGACATTTCCATGTCGAGCTGCGTAAACTCAGGCTGGCGGTCGGCGCGGAGGTCTTCGTCGCGGAAGCAGCGGGCGATCTGGTAATACTTGTCGAAACCGGAGATCATCGTCAACTGCTTCAAGATCTGCGGCGACTGCGGCAGTGCGAAAAATTTGCCCGTGTGAATACGCGACGGCACGATAAAATCGCGAGCGCCTTCAGGCGTCGATTTCAGCAAGATCGGCGTTTCGATCTCGATAAATCCACGACTATCGAAATACTCGCGGATCTTTGAAACGGCTTTCGCCCTCATCCGAATATTATGCTGAAGCTGCGGCCTGCGCAGATCGAGATAGCGATATTTCAGCCGCGTATCTTCCGCCGCAAGATTCTCTGAACCGGCGACCTCGAGCTGAAACGGCGGCACTTTTGAATCGTTCAGGATGAGCAGTTCGCTCACCTTTATCTCAATGTCGCCTGTCGCGAGCTTCTTGTTGTGCGTACCCTCGGCGCGGCTCACCACTTCGCCTTTTACGGCGATGACAAATTCGCCGCGAAGGTTTTTGGCTTTTGCATGTGCCTCGGCCGCGGTCTCTTCGCTCACAACAACCTGCGTCACGCCCTCGCGGTCACGCAGGTCGATAAACGTAAAAACGCCAAAGTCACGCTTCTTCGCGACCCAACCCATCAAAACCACCTGCCCGCCAACGCTGCTCTCACGCAGCTCGCCGCAGGTATGTGTTCGTTCTAAATTTCCCAATACATCTAACATACAAGAGGTGAAGTCCACAGATGAACACAGATGCAAGAAACTGATCTGATCTGTGTTCATCTGTGTTCATCTGTGGATAGTTTCCGTCCAAAATAAAACCCCTTTCGGTTTTGTGACAAACGAAAGGCGGAACGCGGGATCGGTCCACAGATGAACACAGATAAACACTGATGCAAGAAACTGATCTGATCTGTGTTCATCTGTGTGCATCTGTGGATAGTTTCCTTCCAAAATAAAACGCCTTTCGGTTTTGCGACAAACGAA
>JADLDC010000319.1 GCA_020846885.1 Acidobacteriota bacterium
ATCACGGCATGAAACAGGTCGCCCACAGCGGCGGAACCGCCGGCTATCAAACCTATCTCGCACGCTATCCGGACAAAAAGCTTTCGGTCGCGGCAATGTGCAATGGCAATCCGCCGTCGTCGGGCACTGTGGCCCACAACATCGTTGACGAGATCTTTGGCCCGTATCCGCAGGCCGCGAAACCACCGGAGCCGGTCGCGATGACGGAAGACCAGCTAAAGAAATACGTCGGCATTTTCCGGGATGAGCGAACTCATTTTCCGCTTCGGTTCATTATCGACAAGGGTTCACTTAAGTTGGACTCAACGCAGTTGAAGACCTTGTCTGAAGCAACTTTCATGATCGGAAATCGACGCCTGACATTCACCATCGACAAGAATGGAAACCCGATCGGCGGTCAATCTGTCGATCCGGCGGGCGCGGTTGATCGCTTTGCCGCAGAAAAGGCCTGGGAGCCGACACCCGCGGATCTGGCAAATTTTACAGGCGCTTGGTATAGCGGCGAGGCTCAGGCTGGCGTGTCGTTCGTGGTCGAAAACGGAAAGGCATTCATCGTAAATAAACCGGTCATAAATATCGAACTGCGGCCGATCTATAAGGACCACTTTTCCGGCGAAGACTATGTCATCTGGTTTACACGCAATGCCAAAGGAAAGATCGAGCGGATGCACGTCGGCGCGGGAAGAATGCGGGATATGTATTTTGAAAGAGCTCGCTGAATTTTGCCTGGGCTGCTTCAAAGGGCACCGAATTACACGATCGCCTGATCCGGTATTTTGACAAGGGAAGCCTTGCGGCGGCGGGTGCTTGTCAGTGTGAGCAATGTTCTTTTTGCGAAAGGAATTCCGTTATCAGAAATGGGCGATCTCGACGCGCGTTGCTGCCCGGAAATCACATTCGTAAATTGAAGGGGCGCGCGAGCTTCCGGCCGAATTTTGGAACGATCATCCGGGAAACGGGCCGGTTCGTTTGCGCACTGACTCAACAGGACATGACGGATTTGATGTCATTTCCAAATTTTGATCGAAATAAGTTAGTAGATCGTCCCGTCCGATGGAGATCAAAAAGAACTAGGAATCAATTATGCAGCTTACCAATTACAAAGGCGGCGGCCGGATGATGGCCGCCGGATCGATCTTAATTATGGTGATATTATCCGCTGGCTTTATGCAAGCGCAGAAGACGATGACGAACAACGGCATCCTCGGGAAAGATCATTTTGTTAAGAGCAATGGGCTGAAGGTGTATTTGTGGGAAAAATATCATAAGAACTATGCCAAGACGTTCGCGAAGACGAACAAGGTCGTGCTGCTGGTTCACGGAGCGACGTGGACGGGACGGCCGGATTTTGATCTGCAGATCCGCGACTATTCGCTGATGGATTTTCTAGCGAAGAACGGCTACGACGTTTGGGCGATAGATATTCATGGTTATGGCCGGTCGGAGAAGACGGACAAGGATTGGTCTGATACAGCATCGGCGGCGGGAGACATTGGCGCGGCGGTTGATTACATCACGAAGCTCCGCGGCATCGAAAAAATGTCGATCCTCGGTTGGTCCTGGGGAACGCAGACGACGGGCCTCTATACAATGCGGCATCCGGAAAAGGTCGAAAAGCTGATACTTTACGCAATGGGCTGGAAGGTCCCGCCTGGCGTGAAAGTTCCTCCGCCTCCAACCGAACAGTATCGCGTTACAAATGAAGCCGCCGCCCGTTCGGATTTTATCGCCGGCCAATACGAGCCTGATGTCGTTGAGAAATATGTCAGAGAGGCTCTCGCTGAAGTTCCAAAAGCACCTAATGGCGGCCGAGTTGATATGTCGACCAAACTGCCGATCCTCGATCCTGCGGCGATACGAGTTCCAACATTGATCATCCGGCCCGAAAAGGATTTTCTCAGCACCGAAGCGCAAACACTGGAGTTCTTCCAAAAACTCGGCACGAATTACAAAAGCTACGCCTTTCTGCCCGACGGCGGCCATGCTATCTTGCTCGAAAAGAATTATCGAAAATTTCAGAATGTCGTTTTGGGATTTCTGGATCAACCCTGATCCTGTGCCATACCAACCAATATGAAACGCTGCCCGCAGTGTGCCCGAGATTACAATGACGACTCGTTAAGCTTCTGCCTCGACGACGGATCAGAACTCCTCTTCGGCCCCGCGTCAGGCAGGTCAGAACCGGGAACGATAGCGACCGGGTTCTTGTCAGGCGACGAACCCGCAACGGCGATCCAGTCAGAACCGCCTGCGTTAGCGGGCGGCCAGTTCACGGGCGAATCGAAGACGGCGATCTTGTCAGAACCACCTGCGATAGCGGGTGGTTTAATTGGGATGACAGACGAGTCGCAGTTGAACACCGCTATTCTTCAACCACCCGCTACCGCAGGTGGTTCTGACTCGAAGGAAAGGCAGAGCCTTTCCCCAAATAGGGCGGCGGAGCCGCGAGGGAAAGTAGGCAGTAGGCGGATGCAGTTGGCAGTTGCCGTGATCGCCGTTTTGATTCTCGTTGGCGGATTTTTCGGTTTTCGATACTTCACCTCATCGAATTCGGGATCGATCAATTCCATTGCCGTCCTGCCTTTTGAAAACCGAAGCGGAAATGCGGACACCGAATACTTGAGCGATGGATTGGCCGAGTCGCTGATCTATCGTTTATCGCAATTGCCCGATCTGAAAGTTAGTCCGACGAGTTCGGTATTTCGTTATAAAGGCAAAGAAGCCGACCCGCAAGTTGTCGCCAAGGAATTGGGAGTTGATTCGGTGATGACCGGACGCATCACCGGGCGCGGCGATGAATTTACCATCAGCGTCAATCTGGTCGATACACGAAACGGCAAATCGCTTTGGGGCGAACAGTATGAACGCAAGCAGTCGGAGCTGCTCACCACGCAACGCGAGATCGCAACGGAGATCGCGAATAAGCTGCAACTGAAATTGTCGGGCGAAGAGCGAGGGCTTACCAAACAATACACGACGAGCAACGAGGCATATCAGCTTTACATGAAGGGCCGTTACCAATGGAATCAGCGAACTGGAAATTCCCTAAAACAAGCGGCCGACTTTTTCAACCAGGCGGTAGAAAAGGATCCGGATTTCGCGCTTGCGTATTCGGGCTTGGCGGAAAGTTATACGCTGTTCGGGGTTTACAGCGTCGCGGCGCCGCTAGACGCGATGCCGAAAGCGAAGGCGGCGGCTCTGCGGGCGATCGAACTCGATGATTCGCTGGCTGAAACCCACGTTGCGCTCGGAATCTATTATTCAAACTTTGCATGGAATCAGCCCGCCGCCGAAAAGGAATTTCGCCGCGCGATCGAACTGAATCCAAATTACGCGACCGCCCATCAGCAGTTCGGTGTAGAATGCCTGACCGCGATGAGCAGGTTCGACGAAGCCGTGACGGAAGGGAAACGCGCCGAAGAACTCGACCCGCTTTCGCCGATCATCGGCGCGGATCTGGGTCATATTCTAACGAGGGCCAGACGATTTGATGAATCTGTTGCACAGCTCGATCGCGTTCTCGCGCTCGATCCGAATTTCTGGGTTACATATTGGTATTTAGGAATGGCTTATCAGGGCAAAGGTCAGTATGCGGAAGCTGTTTCGGCCTACAGAAAAGGGATGGCATTGAACCGCAGTGAGTGGCTGAAAGCCTTGCTCATAAATTCATTGGTGAAAACGGGCGAACGTCAGGAAGCCGTCAAACTGCTCAATGAATTACAAGCGGAATCGGAGAGCCGCTACGTTTCGGGTTCGGCGCTTGCCATCGCCTACGGCTCGCTCGGCGAAAAGGATAAAGCCTTTGCCTACCTGAACAAAGACGTTGACGAACGAGCCTCGCGCCCGGCAGTATTTTCAGTCAATCCGGTTTGGGACGACCTGCGCGAAGACCCGCGTTTCGCCGAAGTCCTGCGCCGCGTCGAAGCGGGAAAGATGGACTGAGTTGAGCGAAGGCCCGCGATTTAAAGACCTGCCGTGAAACGGATGGGTTTGCCGGTAAGAGCGTTTATGAGTTCGGAGCCGATCATTACAAACGAATACTCTGAGTTTATCTCAGGGTTGAAAGCCGATGTACGGCGGTCGCGGGTCAAGGCGGCGCTTGCGGTCAATCGCGAACTTGTTTTGCTTTATTGGCGGATCGGCAACGGCATTTTGGCAAAGCAGAAAGAACTCGGCTGGGGAGCCAAGGTCGTTGAGCAAATATCGCTCGATCTCCGGCTGGAGTTTCCGGAGATGAAGGGGTTTTCGCGAACAAACCTGCTTTATATGAGAAGTTTCGCCGAAAACCATCCCGATTATGCATTTGTCCAGCAAGTTGCTGGACAAATACCGTGGTTCCACAACTGCGTAATTCTCGACAAGGTAAAAGACCAGCAAGAGCGGGAATTTTATATTAACAAAACCATCGAAAACGGCTGGAGCCGCAATGTTTTAGAGATACAGATCGAATCTGGATTGTATCTACGCCAAGGAAAAGCGATCACGAATTTTGAACTGACATTGCCAAAACCGCAATCCGACCTTGCCCAACAGCTTTTGAAAAGCCCGTATAATTTTGATTTTCTCGGCCTGACGGACGAGGCTCACGAACGCGACATCGAGGCCGCGATGATGCGTCACACACGCGATTATCTGCTCGAACTCGGTGTCGGCTTTGCATTTGTCGGCAGCCAATACCGACTCGACGTGGGCGGCGAGGAGTTTTTTATCGATCAGCTTTTTTATCATCTGAAGCTCCGATGTTATTTCGTTTTGGAGCTAAAAGCAGGTAAATTCAAGCCGGAATATCTTGGCAAACTCAATTTCTATCTTTCGGCGATCGACGACCTGCTGCGCGACGACGGCGACAATCTCAGTGTCGGCCTGATCTTATGCCGGGCCGAAAACAAAACGGTGGCCGAATATGCCCTGCGCGATATGGCAAAACCGATCGGCATTTCAAGTTATGAACTGACGAGGATTCTCCCCGAAAATTTGCGTGGGACTCTCCCAACCATCGAAGAGATCGAGGCAGAATTAGAGACGGTAAAGATCCGCGATGAGAATTTATGAAACGATGCCCGCAATGCGGCCGAGAGTATGACAATACGATGATGTTCTGTCTCGATGACGGAGCCGAGTTGCTTTACGGCCCCGCAAGGTCAGAACCGGGAGCGGTAGCGACTGGGGTCCCGTCCGGCGATGAACCCGCAACCGCCATCTTGTCAGAACCGCCTGCGTCAGCGGGCGGCCAGTTCGTTGGCGAGTCGGCAACCGCGATCTTGTCAGAACCGCCTGCGATAGCGGGTGGTTTAACTTGCACAACAGACGACGCGGAGTTAAAAACGGCCATTCTTCAACCACCCGCTACCGCAGGTGGTTCTGACTCGACGGAATGGCAGAGCCTTTCCGCAAATCGGGTGGCAAAGCCGCGGGGGAAAGTCGGCAGTCGGCAGTGGCAGTTGGCTGCGGTCGGATTTACCGCGTTGGTTCTTATCGGCGGGTTCTTTGCGTACAAATATTTCGCTCCAACACAACAGATCGAATCGATCGCGGTAATGCCGTTCGTAAATGAGAGCGGGAATGCGGATGTCGAATATTTGTCGGACGGCATGACTGAGACTCTCATTAGCAGTTTGTCGAACATTCCCAATTTATCGGTAAAGGCGAGAAGCACGGTTTTTTATTACAAGGGCAAAGAGGCTTCGCCGAAGATGATCGGTGAAGAGTTGAAGGTGCAGGCGGTTTTGTTGGGCAGAGTCTCCCAACGCGGTGACGATCTGAAATTGAGTCTGGAACTCGTCAACACCGGAACTCAGGATGTGATATGGAGCCAGCAATATAATCGTAAACAATCCGACCTGGTTTCATTGCAAAGCGAGATCGCCAAAACTGTATCGGACAAACTTCGTTCGAAATTAACCGCGACTGAACAGGAGCGGGTCAGCAAGACCAACACGAGTAGTTCCGAGGCACAGCAGCTTTACCTGAAAGGGCGTTTTCATTGGAGCAAAAGAACGACCGAGGACTTTCAAAGAGCCAGAGAGTATTTCCAGCAAGCGATCGCGGCTGACCCGAACTTCGCACTCGCACACACGGGACTCGCCGACACTTTGGCATTGATGCCGTATTACGGTGCATTCAGGCCAAACGAATATATGCCTCTGGCAAAACAGGCGGCACAGAAAGCTCTCGAAATTGACCCGAATTCGGCGGAAGCCCACGCTTCGCTCGGTCAGATCTTGACCAACTATGATTACGATCTTAAAGGTGCTGAGAGAGAGCTAAAGAGGGCGATTGAACTCGACCCTAAGTACCCGTCAGCATATCAGTGGCTTGCAGAGGTCTATCATTTTTCGGGAAATGGCGACCAGTCGCTTTCGGAGATAAATAAAGCTATTGAACTTGACCCGTTGTCGATGGTCATAAATAACCAAAAAGGTAGAGTGATTGATTTTGGAAGCAAGCGGGACGAAGCAATTGTTCAGTTTAAGAAAACCATTGAGTTGTTTCCGGACGCAGCGAGTCCTCACAATAACCTCTCCGACGTTTATGAAGCCAAGGGTATGTATTCCGAGGCAGTTGAACAACGTCTTATCCAGCTCAAACTACTCTTTGGCGTTAGTCCGGAAAACATCAAAGACCTCCAACTAGCTTTTGAAAAAGACGGTTACAAGGGTTTTGTGCAAAAGCAAATAGACATTCAACTGGACACTCAGAGATCAATTCTGGAGAAGGATAAAAATGCTTATCTACCGGCCTTTCGAATTGCGGAAGCCTATTCCCGTCTCGGGGACAAAGATAAAGCGTTGGAATACCTGAACAAAGCGTATGATCAACGCGAACCACAGATCGCAGAACTCAAAATCCGATTGCCACTTAATGTTCTGCGAGACGAACCGCGATTTAAGGAATTGGTCAGGAAGGTCGGGTTTCCCGAATAGAATTTAGCCTATGAAACGATGCCTTGAATGCGGCCGCGATTACGACAATTCGATGATGTTCTGTCTCGATGACGGAGCAGAACTTCTCTACGGCCCGGCGGTGTCAGAACCGGGAGCGATAGCGACTGGATCCTCAGCCGATGAACCGCAAACTGCAATACTTCACTCCACGGCGGCTCCGGGCGATGCCCCGACCCGTGCGCAGATTCACACTACGGAGCAGACTTCGGTCTTTCCGCGAGGAGCGGAGGCAGAGCCTCGGGAATCTTTGGGCGACTCGACGGAAAAGCGTAGCTTTTCCGCACATCGAGCGGCAAAGCCGCTGATAGCCGTGTTCGCCGTTGTGCTTCTTGTAGTTCTTGCCGGCGGATTTTTTGGATATCGATATTTCAGCTCGTCAGATTCGGGAACGATCAACTCTATCGCGGTTCTTCCGTTTCAAAACCGGAGCGATGATGCGGATACGGAATATTTGTCCGATGGGCTGGCCGAATCGTTGATATTTCGTTTGACGCAGTTGCCGGGATTGAAGGTCAGTCCGACGAGTTCGGTGATGCGATATAAGGGGAACGAGACTGATCTTGCCAAGATCGCAAGCGAGCTTGGGGTTGATTCGGTAATGACGGGGCGGCTTGTCAAGCGGGGCGATAATCTGGACATCGCGGTCGAGCTTGTCGATACACGAAACAACAAATCGCTTTGGGGTGAACAATATCAGCGAAAGATGTCCGATCTTCTTGAGACACAGCGAGATATTGCCGCAACCATCGTTCAAAAGCTTCAGTTAAAACTCAAAGGCGACGAGAAGGGCATTACAAAAAAATACACCGACAGCAACGAGGCATATCAGCTCTGGATGAAGGCCAGATTTCATTTTGCTAAACGCACAAAAGTCGATATCGAGCGAAGCATCGACCTTTTTCAACAGGCGATAAAGCTTGATTCGAATTTTGCTTTAGCATACGTCGGCGTTGCCGAATCGTATTCCGTGATGCCTTCGTTCCCTTATATGTCACCAAAGGAAGCGACGCCGCTTGCAAAGGCGGCCGTTGAGAAGGCTCTTGAACTCGACCCGGATTTGCCTGAGGCCCATACGGTCGCCGGAATGATCGCCGCCACTTACGACTGGGATTGGGCAAAGGCCGAAAGCGAATTCAAGCGCGGGATCGAGCTCGACCCAAATCTTGCGATTACGCATTACCGCTATGCATGGACGTATTTAAGTCCGTTGGGCCGTCATGATGAAGCCATCGCCGAAATGAAGCGTGCGATGGAATTGGAACCACTTTCCGTAATCCAGGGAGCAAATTTTGCGGGAGTTCTACTCTACGCGCGACGATTTGACGACGCGGTCGATCAGGCCAAAAAGACCTATGACCTCGACCCGACACATATCGGAGGAAAAAACTGGCTCGCTCATGCTTACAACATAAAGGGAATGTATGCTGAATCGCTCGCGATAACGGAACCGACGCTTCGGGGCGATGCCGTTCCGCTGCGCGGCCCGGCGGCGTTCGCCTATGCCAAAACCGGCCGGCGGCAGGAAGCCGTTGCCTTGCTAAATCTGTCGAAGGAGTCCGAAAAAACTAAGTACGTCATAAATTACTGGCTGGCGATCGACTATGCCGCGCTTGGCGATAAAGACGCGGCCTTTGCCGAACTCGAAAAGGCATTTCAGGCCCGCGACTGGTTTCTCCAGCGGCTAAAGGTCGATCCATTCATGGACCCGCTCCGCGACGACCCGCGATTCAGCGAGATGGTAAAGCGACTCAATCTGCCGGAATAGAAATTTATGAAACGCTGCCCTGAATGCAGGCGAGATTACGCTGACGACACGCTTTTGTATTGTCTCGAAGATGGAAGTGCGCTCGTTCAGGGCTCTGTGCCGTCGCCCGATGAACCGCAGACGGCGATCCTTTCAGAACCGCCTGCGTTAGCGGGCGGCCAGTTCGCTGGCGAGTCGAAGACGGCGATCTTGTCAGAACCACCTGCGATAGCGGGTGGTTTAACTTGCACAACAGACGACGCGGAGTTAAAAACGGCCATTCTTCAACCACCCGCTACCGCAGGTGGTTCTGACTTCGCTGGCGAGTCGGCAACCGCGATCTTGTCAGAACCACCTGCGTCAGCGGGTGGTTTAACTTGCACAACAGACGATGCGGAGTTAAAAACGGCTATTCTTCAACCACCCGCTACCGCAGGTGGTTCTGACTCGAAGGAAAGGCAGAGCCTTTTCGCAAATAGGGCGGCAAAGCCGCGGGAGAGAGTAGGCAGTAGGCGGCGGCTTTTGGCAGGAGTTGGGGTTGTCGCTTTGGTTCTGGTTAGCGGGTTCTTTGCGTACAAATATCTCGCTCCAACCAAACAGATCGAATCCGTCGCAGTGATGCCGTTCGTCAATGAGAGCGGGAATGCGGATGTCGAATATCTCTCGGACGGAATGGCCGAAACGCTGATCAACAGCCTTTCAAAGCTCGCAAATCTGTCGGTAAAGGCGCGCAATGCGGTGTTTCCTTATAAAGGAAAAGAAGTTTCGGCAAAGCAGATCGGCGAGGAACTGGGCGTCCAGGCTGTTTTGCTGGGCAGGCTGGCCGAACGGGGCGGGAACATCAAATTGAACCTTGAACTCGTCAATGCGAAAACGCTTGACGTCATCTGGTCCGAGCAGTATGACCGCAAGCAGGGTGATCTTGTAAACCTGCAGCAAGAGATCGCCCGCGATGTTTCGAGCAGGCTGCGGCCGAAGCTCACAGGTGCCGACGAGCAAAAACTTGCAAAGAGTTATACGACCGATTCCGAGGCATACAGGCTTTATCTTCAGGGCCGCTTCTATTGGAACAAGCAGACGGGGCAGGAATTTGAGAAGTGCGCGGACTATTTCCGGCGTGCGATAGAAAAAGACCCGAACTTTGCGCTTGGGTATGTTGGCCTTGCGGATTATTATGGCGTCCGGGAACGTGACAAAGCTAAGGAGAATGTCAATCGTGCGCTCGCTCTCGACCCTGATCTTGCCGAGGCGAACGGGACGCTCGGATATCAGTACATGCTCGATTATGACTGGGTGAACGCCGAACGGTATATGAAGCGGGCGCTTGAGCTTGATGACAATAACCTGGAGCTTCATCGATGGAACGGCCAGCGGCTGATGATGCTGGGGCGATTCGACGAGGCATTCGCCGCATACGACCGGGCACTAGCGATCGATCCTAATTCGTCTAACGTACGGTTTAGCTACGGAGCTTGCCTTCTCGCTTCGGGAAAGCTTAATGAGGGTATCCGCTATCTCGAAGACTCGATCAAAGCGGACCCGACACACATCTGGCTTCATTCGTTTCTCGGGCATGCTTATGAATTAAAGAACGATTGGGCAAGTTCGGTCGAACAGCGTGCCATTTCGCAGGAACTGCTGGGCGAGCCTGAGAACGCACGGCTTGTGCGCGAAAGCTTTGCCAAAGGCGGGCGCGATGGCCTTTTGCGGGACACAATAAGACGCAGGGAAGCAGCTAATCCTGAGCGCGTCCAGTCATCAGTCGCGTCGTGGTACGTTCTGCTGGGTGACAAGGAAAAAGCTCTGCAAACGCTCGAACGGACCGCGACCCGAAAGGGCGATTTCTGGCTCTTCATGATCAAATACGAAGCGGCCTACGAGCCGCTCCGCGGCGACCCGCGGTTTCAGGCGATCGTAAAAATATTTGACGCGCCTCGATAGAACTCTATGAAACGCTGCCCTGAATGCAGACGAGATTATTACGACGACACGCTGTTGTATTGTCTTGATGACGGCAATGCGCTGCTTGAGGGGCCGGCGTCGCCAGATGAGCCGACGACCATGGTTCTAAGTAGGGCGCACTCTGGCGGCGACGACGGTGAGACCGACACGCGTCGATTCTCGAGCGGCAACGCGCCGGATGATCATGTTGTCGCGTCGAACTCGATAGCCGTTCTCCCGTTCAAGAACATAAGCGCCGATGTCGAGAATGAATACTTCTGCGAAGGACTCGCGGAAGAACTGCTCAACGCCCTTGCGAAGATCGACGAACTCAAGGTGGCCGCGCGAACGTCAGCATTCTCATTCAAGAATGAGAAGACCGATATCAGCGAGATCGGCCGGAAGCTCGGCGTCGCTCACGTTGTGGAGGGCAGCGTTAGAAAGGCGGGCGAGCGGCTACGCGTTGCGGTGCAATTGTTGAATGCCTCGGATGGTTACCATATCTGGTCGGAAACTTACGATCGCGAGATGCGCGATCTGTTCGACTTGCAGGACGAGATCACGCTATCGGTCATAGGAGCGCTGAAACTAAAGCTGCTTGGCGGCGAGAAAAGATCCATCCTGAAGCGCGAAACGGAAAATACCGAAGCCTATAAAGCCTATCTCATGGGCCGCTTTCTTCGGTATGCCAAGAACGATCATGCGGGAGCGGCTGTGGCTTATGAGGAGGCGGTAAGACTCGACCCGTCACACGCTCCGTCCTGGCTCGGACTCGGGGAATCGTACATGCTTCGCACGCATTACGCTCTCGTGCGAGCAGATCAGGCCGGCACGCGGCTGAAAGAATCTTTGACGAGGGCCCGGAGCATACAGGGCGAGACGGCCGAGGCGCTGTACATCGAGGGATTTTTTGCATTCATTGAGCGTGATTGGCGGACCTGCGACGAGGCTTACGCGAAGTCTTTCGCTATTGACCCTAACAATTCCCGGGCGCTTGGCACTTACGGCGTAATTAACTCAGTACTAGGCAGAGTGGAAGATGCGATGACTTACTTCGCACGCTCACGCGAGTCCGATCCGCTCGCCGCATACCCGTATGCAATGACCGGCGGGGGCTTGGCGAATCTGCAGCGGCCGGAGGACGCGATGCGGTTTATTGAACAGGCATTCGCGTTCGAAAAAGATAATTCGCTTGCCCTGTGGATGTTTTGCGAAACGTGCATCGCTCTTAAAAGATCCGACGACGGCATCGCAATGGTTGAGGCGGCGATGGATGTTTCGCGGCGTCCGCCCTTTCTGCTCGGTATCCTCGGCTGCGCCCTTGCGGCCGCCGGAAGGATGCAGGAGGCGAAACAGATCCTTGCGGAGCTGCGCACGCGTCCGGCGGACGCTCCCGTTTTGGTTCACGAGGCATGCCTGTTAGGGGCCGCAGGCGATAAGGACGCCGCTTTCGCCTTGCTTGCGAGGGCGGTCGATGAATATGCCCCGTTGGCATACTATGTCGGATTGCCTTGTTTCGATATTCTTCGCGACGATCCGCGATTTGCCGCCCATGTCGCCAGCTTGGCGATTCCGCGCCGAAATATATGAAACGATGCCCTGAATGCAGGAAAGATTATTACGACGACAGTTTGCTTTACTGTCTCGACGACGGCTCTGCGCTTGTGCAGGGCAGCGTGACGGACGAGCCGGCGACGGCGTTATTGCGGGGCGAGGACAAAACATGGCCGTTGGGGCCCACTTCCGCTCCTGGTGCCGATGGTAAGGAAAAACGGCCGATCCTGCGTTTCATGCGGTACAGCATCCTTAAATGGCCTGCTGTATTTGCCGTCGTTGCAGCTATGGCTCTGACCGCCTACCTATTCGGGCGTGCCGGAAGCGTGTCAGGTGGGGGCGTCATTCCCCGGCGGGCAAACATCGCAATTTCTACTCCGCTTGCGCTCGGCAAATATTGCCCTCTCGGCGTCGGAAGGACTGCGGTAGCCCTGTCACCCGACGGATCATTATTGGTTTACGTTGGGGAAAAGGACGGAGCACCCGTTCTCATGGCCCGTCCGCTGGACTCGTTTGAAGATCGCTACCTTCCAGGCACCGAAGGAGCCTACGCCCCGTTCTTTTCCCCTGACGGCAGGTCAATTGCATTTTTTGCCAACAACGAGCTAAAAAGGCTTTCGCTCGACGGCGGACAGCCAGTCACGCTTTGTGAGGCAAGGAATGCGCACGGGGGCGCCTGGGGACCCGACGGAACTATCATCTTCGCGGACGGGGAAGGGGGACGTCTCGTTCGTATCCCTGCGTCCGGAGGCCAGCCGGTTCTCGCATTTCGGCGAGAAGGTCTCAGCGCGGCCATATGGGGTTTCAGCAGCCCTGAAATTTTGCCGGACGGCGATACCGTCATAGCGACTTTTTGGAACAGTCCGAATCCGGACAAGTACAAGATCGGGGTATTTTCGTTAAGGTCGGGCGGAGCGCGCATCCTGGTCGAGGGAGGAATGAACCCGCGATACTTGCCGACGGGCCACCTGGTCTATTCGCGGAGTTCGACACTCATTGCGGCGCCATTCGACGCACGAGAAGGTAAGATCACCGGGCCGGAAGTTACGCTCGCCGAGAACGTGCGGAGCGAGGGATGGGGATCGGTCCAGTACACGCTCGCAAAATGATGGAACTCTCATCTACGTGTCCGGCGGTCCTGCCTGGATCGGCAAGCCGGTATGGGTGAACCGCGGCGGGGTTGTGACGCCGATGGCGGCGCCTCCTCGTTCGTATAAGAACCTTTCCATATCTCCGGACGGTCAGCGCCTAGCTGTCGAGGTCTCAGAGGGCAGTCAGGACATTTACCTGTACGAATTCGCCCGCGGCAATTTGACCAGGTTCACCAATACTGGCGAAAACGGGTCTCCCCGCTGGTTTCCGGACGGCACTGCCGTCACATTCGCGCGTTTCTCTGCAACCGGCACCGACATTGTTTCCAAGTCGATCGATTCGGGGGCAGAAAAGGTCCTTATCAGCGGGCAGATCGGCGGCGATATGCTGTCCTGGTCCCCGGACGGAAAGAACCTCTTGTTCTTGCAAGTGACACCGGATACGGGACTCGACCTTTGGTCAAAAACCGGGGATCAAAGCGCGAGCCCGTGGCTCGTCACCCCGTTTCGCGAGATGCAGGCGGAGTTTTCCCGCGACGGTCGTTATGTCGCCTACGTCTCTGATGAGTCGGGACAGTATGAGGTATACGTCCGGCCGTTCTCCGGCGAAACCGGGAAGTGGCAGGTTTCGACCGCTGGAGGTGAGGAGCCTATCTGGTCCCGGGACGGCCGCGAATTATTCTACCGAGAGGGGCAAAAATGGATGAGCGTCGAAGTGGCAACCAGCCCGCAGTTCAAAGCCGGGCCGCCACGGCTGCTTTTTGAGGGGCCATACCTGAATATTCGAGGGACCTCATATGATGTGGCTGCCGATGGCCGCTTTCTGCTTTTGGAAGAGAACTACAAACAAAGCCCGACAACGCAGCTTTCGGTCGTATTCAATTGGTCAGAAGAGGTGAAACGACGTGTCCCGACGGGGAGTCATTGATGAGTATCGAGACCCGAACACGACGTGGACCTTATTAAATTCTTTTCCCTTGGCGCAGGCGGCCTGGGCGAAGTCTATTTTGCGGAAGACAGGGCGTCTCGACTCGGAGTCGAGATCTGCTGCGGCGGATGAATCTGCCGGAATAGGTAGTCATGAAAAAATGTCCTCAATGCGGACGAGAATATGACCTGTCGATGAGCTTTTGCCTCGACGACGGGGCCGAGCTGCTTTACGGCCCGGCCAAGTCAGAACCGCCTGTGTCAGCGGGCGGCCAGGTTGGTGAGCCGGAGACCGCAATTCTGTACTCGACGGCCGCGCCGGGCGAAGCTCCGACTCGCGCGCAAATAGACACAACGGAACAAACTGCCATCTTCCCCGGCGGAGCGGAGCCGGAGCCTCTGGAATCTTTAGGCGGACTGTCGGAGAAGCATAGCTTCTCCGCAAATAGGGCGGCGAAGCCGCTGATCGCCGCGGCAGCTGCGGTTCTGGTTCTTGTTGGCGGGTTCTTTGGCTATCGACATTTCTCATCTTCGGGTTCCACGCAGATCAATTCCATCGCCGTATTGCCGTTTGAGAATCGCAGCGGAAACACAGACACGGATTACCTTTCGGATGGATTGGCTGACTCGTTGATCTATCGTCTTGCGCAGCTGCCGAATTTAAAGGTCAGCCCAACGAGTTCGGTTATGCGGTACAAGGGCAAAAGCGGCGATACTTTGCAGATCGCAAAGGATTTGAATGTCGATGCGGTGATGTCAGGGCGGCTTGTTCAAATCGGCGATAGCCTGAATATAAGTGTTCAGTTGACCGACGCGCGTACAGACAAGCTGATCTGGGCGGAGCAGTACGATCGCAAGCTGAGCGATTTGCTTGCGACGCAGCGAGAGATCGCGGCGGCCATCGCTGACAAGCTTAAGCTCAAGCTGTCAGGTAACGACCAAAAGGGCCTTACCAAGACTTTTACTGACAATAATGAAGCCTATCAAAGCTATCTCCGGGGCCGATTTTATTGGAACAAACGGACCCGGGACGGGATCGACAATGGCATTGCTTTTTTCCAAAAGGCAATCGACCTTGACCCGAATTTTGCGCTTGCGTATGTAGGCCTTGCTGACTCGTATTCCGTGATGCCATCCTACGGCTATATGAGCCCCGCAGAAGCGTTGTCTCGGGCGACGACTGCTATTCAACAAGGATTGCAAATCGACCCTGACTTGGCCGAGGCTCATTCAACCTACGGATTAGTACTCGCCTCGCAGTGGCGATGGAGCGAAGCCGAAACGGAATTCAAACGAGCTCTCGAAATTGATCCGAAAAGCGCTGAGAGCCACTACAAGTACGCCATTCAATTTTTGGAGCCGGTTGGCCGTTTTGATGATGCGATCCGTGAAATGGAAACTGCGCTTGAACTCGATCCGCTTTCGATACCGATCGGGGCAAATCTTGCGGGCGTTTATGTCTACTACCGTAAATATGACGCAGGGCTAGAGCAGGCACAAAAGGTCTATGCACTCGATCCCGGCCACGCTACTGCGATCATTTGGCTTGCTAATGCATATGAGGGAAAGGAGAAATACGACGAAGCTATCAAGTTATGCGAGACGTCTTTGCGATCATTGCCGGATAATCAGGACCTGCTCCTAATAATGGGATCTTCATATGCAAGATCGGGACGGCCGGAGCAAACTCGCCCAATCATTTCAAAACTGGAGAACATGGCGAAAACGCAATATGTTTCGTTCTACCGGATCGCGTCGCTTTACGGAGATCTCGGTGAGAAAGATCACGCATTCTCTGCATTGGAAAAGGCGTATGAAGAGCAGGACTGGGAGATTACTCGTCTCAAGGTTGATCCATTCATGGACGCGCTCCGCGACGACCCGCGATACAAAGAACTGCTAAAACGAATCAATTTAGCGGAATAGAATTTTATGAAACAATGCCCTCAATGCGGCCGTGAGTATGACCTGTCGATGAGCTTTTGCCTCGATGACGGTAGTGAGCTGCTCTATGGCCCTGCTTCCGGTGATGGATGGTCAACAGCCATTTTGACCGCGGCGGCGGAGCCGCGAACCGAGATAATGGCCAATGGCGGGACGAGGACGTCAGGGCAGAGCCGGGCTGACGATGGGTTTTGGGTAGCGGTACTGCCGTTCAAATATCGGGGAGCTAATGCCGACGTTGAAGCTCTGGCGGAAGGGCTGTCGGAAGAGATCGTTACCGGCCTGTCGCGTTTCTCTTATCTGTGCGTCATTGCCCGAAGTTCAACCTTGCGTTTTACGAGCGAAACCGCAGATGTCCGCGCCGTCGCGATGGAACTCAGCGCTAGATATGTGATGGAAGGCAGTTTGCGGCAGATCGGTTCGACGCTGCGCGTTGCGGCGAATCTTATTGATGCGGCCACAGGAGTTCAGTTGTGGACGGAAACTTACGATCGAGCTTTCGACCCGGAATCGCTCTTTGAGCTGCAGGACGATCTCGTTTCCCGCATTGTCTCGACCGCCGCCGATTGGTATGGCGCGCTGCCGCACAGTATGAGCGAAATCGTTCGCCTCAAGCCGCCCAACCAGCTTAGCCCCTACGAAGCAGTGCTGCGCAGTTTCGGGTATTTCGAGCGCATCGCGCCGGAAGAACACGCGGCAGTGCGCGCGGCGCTCGAACGCGCGGTCGCACAGGCGCCGGGCAGTGCGGATGCCTGGGCGATGCTCTCGATGATCTACGGGGAAGAACATCGGTTCGGCTTCAACGCCGAGCCCGATCCGCTGGGCCGCTCGCTGCGAGCTGCGCGGCACGCGGTGGATGCGGCGCACGCCAATCACTTCGCCTGGCTTGCGCTGGCGCAGGGGTTGTATTTCCGCAAGGAATTCGACGCCTTCCGCGATGCTGCGGAACGTGCCATTGCGCTCAATCCGATGGACGGCTCCACGCTCGAATATCTGGGCCACTTGTTTGCTTTTGGCGGTGAATGGGAACGCGGCTGTGCGCTCGCCGAGAAAGCACGGCAGTTGAATCCTAATCACCCGGGCTGGTACTGGCATGTTCACTTTCTCGCAGCGTTCCGCAAGGGCAAATACAGGGAAGCGCTTACCTTTATCAATAAGGATGGAGTTCGTCGCGGCGGAGCTGATCTGTTCAGGCAGACCCAACTCGCAGCGGTTTACGGTCAACTTGGCGAGCTTCAAACTGCGAGCAAGGTGTTGAAAGAAGTTCTATCGATCGATCCAAACATTGCTGACACAGTCCGCGACGTGCTTGAGAAATGGTATCAGAGCGAACTTGTTGACCAACTAATGGACGGATTGCGCAAAGCAGGCCTGAAAATTGCCCAGACGACGAACGAGCAGGAACAGAAAACGCAAATTCTGAAAGCCGCAGCGTCCGCAGTAGAAAAGCCAGCTGAAGCTGGAACTCAAAACTCGATCGCCGTCCTGCCGTTTGCGAACATCAGCGCCGAGGACGAAAACGAATACTTTTGCGACGGGCTCGCAGAAGAACTACTTAATGCGCTGTCGAAGATCGATGAATTAAAGGTCGCGGCGCGGACATCAGCATTTTCATTTAAGGGAAAGAACGCCGAGGCCCGCGAGATCGGTAAGACACTGAACGTAAACACCGTTCTGGAAGGCAGCGTCCGCAAGTCGGGAAATCGCATCCGCATCAATGTGCAATTGGTCAACGCGGCGGACGGTTATCAGTTGTGGTCGGAGCGGTACGACCGCGAGATGAAGGACATCTTCGACGTGCAGGACGAGATCGCGGTGGCGGTGGTCGATGCTTTGAAGATAAAGCTCCTCGGCGAAGACAAGGCCGCATTGCTTAAGCGGCATACGCGGAGTCCGGAAGCTCTTGAATACTATTTGCGAGGACTTTCTCATTTTAACAAATGGACGCCGGCGGATTTTGAGAAGGCTGTCGAGAACTTTGAGAAAGCGATCGGTATCGATCCTGATTACGCATCGGCTTATGCGGCAATGGCGGACGCTTATACCGAGCTTTTGTTCTTTTCGTTTTCATCCGGTGATGCGAGGCAAAAGGCGAGAGTTGCGGCGGATAGGGCATTGGCGCTGGATGATCGCCTGGCCGAAGCACATAACTCACTGGCGTTGATCAAGTTGTACTTCGATTGGGATTATCCGGCGGCCGAAGCTGAGTTCAAGCGTGCCATAGCCTTAAATCCGGGCAGTGCATCGGTGCAGATGTGGTATGGATGGTTTCTCGCTCTGATGGGGAGATTCGATGAAAGCCTTGCTGAGCAGCAGCGTGGACACGAGCTGGATCCTTTGTCGCCGCCGAATAATAATGCGATCGGCGTCAATCTTCACTGGGCCGGACATACAGAGCAGGCTATCGCTCAGTTTCTCGATGTGCTTGAACTGAACCCGAATTATCCGGTCTCACAGGCATTCCTCGCCGAGGCGTATGTGCAGGCGGGCGACTTGGATCAGGCCGTTGCGACGATCGAAAGTGTTCGTCCCGAAGCGATGGACCCGCAGGCATTGGCCGTCGCGGGTTACGTTTATGCAATGGCCGGCGACCGCGAGAAAGCTCTCGGAATTCTAAACGAATTTGAGCGGCGTGCGGATAACGGAAATGTTTCGGCACTTAATTTCGCCCAGATCTACGCGTCGCTCGGTGATGATGATCAGGCATTTGCGTGGCTCGACAAAGCCGTTGACGAACAGGCGATCTGGCTGCCGTTCCTGAAAGTGGACGTCAAGTTCGACCGACTGCGTTCCGACGCACGCTTTCAGGCACTGCTCCACCGCGTCGGATTTTAGGGAATAGACCTTTATGAATTAGTAAGTTTGCACCTGACTACAATATTGCGGGGATCTACGCCAAACTGAATGACAACGAAAACATTTGAGTGGATCAATAAGGCAATAGATCACCGAGCAGGGCCAATAGTCTTTGTCAATGTTGATCTGCTATTCGATGAAATTCGCAGCGATGCGCGATACAAGGACGTATTGAAGCGGATGAATCTGCCGGAATGAAATGGAAACTGATTCGCAAATAATCATCTATCAAACCGAAACGGGCGAGACGAAGCTTGAGGTGCGACTGGAAAATGAGACGGTTTGGCTGACGCAGAAATTGATGGCGGAGTTGTTTCAGACGACGGTGCCGAATATCAATATGCACCTCAAGAATATATTTGAGGACGGTGAATTGGACGCCTCGGCAACTATTAAGGATTTCTTAATAGTTCGCCGGGAAGGAAATCGCGAGGTCACCCGCAGCATTGAATACTACAACCTCGACGCGATCATCTCGGTCGGTTACCGCATAAAATCTTCTGTTGCCACACGGTTTCGGCAGTGGGCTACGCGGCATATTAGGGAATACATTGTCAAAGGTTTTGTGCTCGACGACGAGCGGCTAAAGAATCCGGATGTTCCGTTCGATTATTTCGAAGAACTGCTCCGACGCATTCAGGACATACGAACGTCTGAGCGCCGTTTTTATCAAAAGATCACCGATATCTACTCGACAAGCGCCGATTACGATCCGACCGACGACCGGAGCATTCTGTTTTTTCAGACAGTACAGAACAAGATGCACTGGGCGATCACCGGCAAAACCGCAGCTGAGATAATCGTCGAGCGGGCGGACGCGGCGAAACCGAACATGGGCTTAACGAGTTGGCGAGGAACCAAACCGCGAAAGCATGACGTGACGATCGCGAAAAATTATCTCGACGAAAACGAACTTTCGGCTCTGAATAATCTTACCGAACAGTACCTCGTCTTCGCCGAAGGCCAGGCGATGCGCCGGATTCCGATGTACATGAAAGACTGGATCGAAAAACTGAACGGCTTTCTCACGCTGAACGACCGAAACATTCTCGACCACGCCGGAAAAATCTCGCATCAACTGGCCATTCAAAAGGCGGAAACAGAGTACGAAACATATAGTAAATCGAGAAACGACGAGGTCGAAAGCGATTTTGACAAGGCCACCAAGCGCCTTACGTTGTCGCGCAAGAAAATGTCATAGAGCCCTATGAAACGATGCCCCGAATGCAGAAGAGATTATTACGACGATACGCTTTTGTATTGTCTCGACGACGGCAATGCGCTGCTTGAAGGGCCAGCGAGCGGTTCTGGTGCAGGCGCCGAGCCAAAGACTGCGATCCTGTCAGAACCGCCTGCGTCAGCGGGCGGCCAGTTGGCGGGCGAGTCGGCAACTCGTCCGCAAATACATACGACCGAGCAAACAGCTATCTTCCCGCGCGGAGCGGAGGCAGAGCCTCGGGAATCTTTAGGTGGTTTGTCGGAAAGGCAGAGCCTTACCGCAAATAGAGCGGCCGAGCCGCGGGGGAAAGTTGGCGGTCGGCAGTGGCTGTTGGCAGTTGTCGGAATCGCAGCATTAGTGCTTGCCGGCGGATTCTTTGGCTATCGATATTTCAGCTCGGCGGGTTCCGGGGCGATCAATTCGATTGCGGTTTTGCCGTTCGAGAATCGGAGCGGAGACCCAGATGCGGAATATTTATCAGACGGGTTGAGCGATTCGCTAATTTACCGGTTGACGCAATTGCCAAATCTGAAGGTCAGCCCGACGAGTTCGGTGATCAGGTACAAGGGCAAGCAGATGGATGTCGCCGAGATCGCGAAGGAACTCGATGTCGATGCGGTGATGTCTGGGAAACTTGCCCAGCGCGGCGACGATCTGACGATCAGCGTCGAGCTTGTTGATGCGCGGACAAAGAAGCTGATCTGGGCGGAAAAGTATGATCGTAAGATGGCCGACCTGCTTGCGACACAGCGTGAGATCGCAACGAAGATCACGGAAAAGCTCCAGCTAAACTTGGCGGGCAACGACAGAGGCATTACAAAAAAATATACGAACAACAACGAGGCGTATCAGCTTTATATGCGCGGACGATACAGCTTTGCCAAGCGAACAAAAGACGAGATGCTTAGCTCGATCGACTATTTCAGCCAAGCCGTAAAGCTCGATCCCGGATTTGCTCTTGCCTACGCGCGTATCTCCGAGGTCTATGGCAGTATGCCGGCCTATCCGTATCTCTCGCCAAAAGAAGCGTTTCCGCAAGCGAAAGCCGCGGCCGAGAAAGCTCTTGAATTAGACCCGACGTTGTCCGAAGCCTACACTTTTCTGGCTTATGCACAGATCATTTATGACTGGGATTGGGCGGGCGGCGAGCGGTCATTCAAACGTGCCGTCGAACTTGACCCAAACAGTTTCTCGGCCCATTTCCGCTATGGCCAGATCTACTTGATCCCTGTCGGGCGCATTGAGGAAGGGATAAATGAGATGAATCAAGGGCTCAATGCGGAGTCGCTTGATGTGAACATGGGAGTCAGCGTCGCTTGGGGATATCTTGTCAACGGACAGAATGACAAGGCTCTCGAACAAGCACGGAAGACGTTTGACCTCGAACCCAATCACCCGCTTTCCCGTTGGATGCTTTGCCAAGCTCTCACCATGGTGGAACGTTATGACGAAGCAGTATCGATCAGTGAGAAATGGCTACGCGATGAACCGAACAACCAGTTCGCCATCCGCGATGCGGGATTTGCGTACGCGAAAGCCGGCCGGCGGGATAAGGCCGAGCAGATGATCGACCGATTCCGCGAACTCGCAAAATCGCAATATGTACCGAGCTACAGGATCGCCGCGATCTACGCGGCCCTGGACGAAAAAGACAAGGCGTTTGCAGAATTGGAGAAAGCGTTTGAAGCAAAAGATTGGGAATTGTATCGACTTAAGATCGAGATCTACATGCGCCCGCTCCGCGACGACCCGCGGTTTGCTGCCATGGTTAAACGCCTGAACCTGCCGGAATGAGCCTGAGGTTTGAGGGCTGACGCCCGCTTAGCGGGCTGTGTGGCAAACAGATTTAGCCCGCAGAGCGGGCGAAAAGCATAAAGCCTAGCCCGTGAGGGCTAGGAAACGTGGCAAACAAACAATAAGCTCGCAAGCGGGCGACAGCAAAATGGGCCAATCATATACAAACCTGCTGTATCACCTCGTCTTCTCGACAAAGGATCGGAAACCGCTGATCGTCGGGGACGCTAAGCTGCGTTTGTACGATTATCTGGGCGGGACAATTCGCGGACTTGGTGGTATTTCGCTCGGCATAAACGGGATGGAAGATCATACTCACGTGCTCGCAAAGTTGCGGCCGGACAAGGCAGTCTCGGCGGTGTTGCGTGATCTAAAAGCCAATTCGAGCGGCTGGATGCGCGATGTGTTTCCGGATATTCGAGATTTCTCTTGGCAGCGGGGTTACGGCGCGTTTACAGTTAGTTTTTCGCAGATTGAAAAGGTGCTTGAATATATCGCGAATCAGGAAGCACATCATAGATCTCGCGATTTTCGTGACGAGTTTATTGGATTGTTGATGAAAAACGGTGTCGAATTTGACGAGCGGTATTGGAGTTATAGCGGCTGCCGCCCGCGCCTGCGGGCTACGTGGAATTATTCTCCTTCCTGGGGCTGACGCCCCAGGCTTTATGCTAACGCCCGCTTCGCGGGCTGCATGGAGTTCATTGATCGTTCCTGGGGCTGACGCCCCAGGCTTTATGCTGATGCCCGCGATGCGGGCTGGGGAAAGGGTAATCTTATGAACAAATATATTTTTCACAAACTCGCGATTGGAATCGTTATCTTTGCCGCTTGCGGTGTTTTGCAGGCGCAGGTTTTGAGCAGCGAGCAGATCGACGCACTTGTTGAGCGTTCGATGAAGGCGTTTGATGTGCCGGGAATTGCGGTCGGCGTTATCAAGGACGGGAAGATCGTGCATTCGAAAGGTTACGGCGTGCGGTCGCTGAATACGAAGCAGCCGATGGACGAGAACACGCTGTTCGGCATTGCGTCGAACAGCAAGGCGTTTACGACCGCCGCGCTTGGGATGCTGGTCGATGAAGGAAAGATCAAATGGGACGACAAGGTGCGCGACTATATTCCCGAATTCAAATTGTATTCGCCCTATGTCACCGAAGATTTTACTATCCGCGACCTGTTGACGCACCGCAGCGGGCTTGGGCTTGGTGCGGGCGATCTGATGTTCTTCCCCGACGGCAGCGATTTTACGCTGAAGGACGTGATCCACAATCTGCGTTATTTAAAACAGGTCTCGAGTTTTCGGACGAAGTATGATTATGACAACAATCTTTACATCGTCGCAGGTGAGGTGATCGCCCGCGTTTCCGGCAAAAGCTGGCCCGAGTTTATCGAGGAACGATTTATGCAGCCGCTCGGGATGACGAAGACGGCCGCCACATTCAACCGGTTGAAGGACAAGAGCAATGTTATCGACGGCCACGCTTCGGTCAACGGCAAGGTACAGGTCATTGACCGCAGCAAGCTGGAAATCGCGGCCGCCGCGGGCGGGATCAATTCGAATGTTACCGATCTTTTCAAATGGGTCGGCACGCTGCTGGCGAAAGGAAAATACGGCGAAGGCGGATCGAAGCGGCTGATCTCGGAGGCGACGCTGAAAGAGCTTTGGACACCGCAGACGATAATCCGCGTTGGCGATCCGGGGCCGTACAATACGCATTTCGCGGCTTATGGATTGGGGTTCGGCCTGACCGACGTCAGCGGCCGCCTTCAGGTGCGGCACACCGGCGGCTTGGAAGGCATGGTGACCGAGATAACGATGATACCTGAACTGAATCTCGGCATCATCGTTCTGACAAATCAGCAGGAAGGCGGAGCGTTCATATCGATCTCGAACCAGATCAAGGACGGCTATTTGGGCCGCAGCGGGACCGATTGGGTGAGCATGTTGTCCGAACGCCGCAAGAAGTCGCTCGCCGACGCCAAGGCGACGACCGATGCCATTTGGGCAAAGATCGACGAGGCGCAGAAGGCCGCGTCGAACGTGGACGCGGCGCCGTTTGTCGGCAATTATTCCGATGCGTGGCTTGGGCCGGTCTCGATCTCGATGAAAGACGGAAAGCCGTGGTTCCAGTCAAAACGATCGCCGCGGCTTTCGGGCGAGATGTTCCCGTACAAGGGCAACACGTTCGTCGTAAAATGGACCGACCGCAGCATGGACGCCGACGCGTTCGTAAATTTTACGCTCAACGAAGAAGGCAAGCCGTCAGGTTTCACAATGCGTGCCATCTCGCCCCTGACGGACTTTAGCTACGATTTTCACGACCTGGAATTCCATCGCGCGAAATGATCAGAAGATCAAGCTGAAGCTTCGGCCTGAATTTATGCGGATTCATGATGGGAGAGAATACGATCTACCAAAGAGACACAGAGGGCACAGAGATTTTTCGCTCGATCGCGCAACGGTGATTTGGATAATCAGAGTTTCGGGTTATTTTGATCTGTCTTTCTCAGTGTTCTGCGGTGACTCTGTGGTGAATCCGGTTCAATAGTGCCAATTTTGGGTTAGAATACAATCATGAGAACGCCCGAAGAAAAGTTGCTGAATCCAAAGCCGGGAAGCAAGATCGCCGAGGCGGTTCGATATGGCCTTGACCTGACGCTTGTTGTTGAGAACCTGAGGCGAACACCGCAGCAGCGTTTGGAGAGAATGCAGGGAGCAATGCTTGGTGTCGAAAAATTGCGTTTGGCGATGGAGACGGCGAAGGCGAAACGGCCGACAGACAACAAATGATCGATATCGAAAAGGCGATAGTCGCGATGGCTTCGAATGATGTGGATTTCGTGGTCATTGGAGGCGTTGCTCTTTCGGTACACGCTACGGCATACATAACGTTCGACATCGATTTTGCTTATTCGAGGAACAAAGAGAATCTTGCAAAGATCGCAAAGGCATTAGCTTCATTTAATCCAAGACTTCGCGGTTTCCCGCCGGAATTGCCTTTCATTTGGGATGCGTCCACGCTATCGAATGGCTCGGTTTTCACGCTTGACACTTCAATTGGCGATATAGACTTGTTGTCTGAGGTAAAAGGACTCGGCGAATTCACCGATGTGTTGGCGAATTCGGAAAAGTTTGAACTTTGGGGATTCAGTGTAAATGTTCTTTCAGTTGATGGTCTGATCATCGCCAAGACGGCGGCGGGTCGTGAAAAGGATGTTCCGGGGTTGAAGCATCTCGAAGCAATTCGTGAAGCAATGTCTGAGAATGAGTAGGATCGGTCAAAGAATTTGAATTTGCCCGGTCAAGCATTGACGCGTCGCGGGATGGGCAGTCTGATTGGGGACGGAAATTACTTGACCAAGTTGGTCAAGTATAGTACTTTCTGCGTATGAGCGTTAAGAAAGCAAATATCGGCGAGTTAAAGACGCATTTGAGCGTTTATCTCAAAGGGGTAAAGAACGGCGGAATGGTGTTGGTCACCGAACGAAATAGGCCGGTCGCGAAGATCGTTCCCCTTGACGAAGACGACCTCTACGAAACGGAAGAAGAACAGCTGATCGCCGAGGGGATCCTCAGCCCGCCGAAAAGCAGCGAGCCGCTGCCGGATGATTTCTTTGATGACCTTCCGTATATTCGCGGGAACAGGGCGATAGAAGTTTTGCTGGAAGAACGTTATGGCGATTGACGCGGCATTTTGGGACATAAGCGCCCTTGTCCCTCTATGCGTTTTTCAAGAGGCATCCGTTGCAGCGCAGCGAGAACATCGAAAGTACGCGTCAAAGACTTTGTGGTGGGGCACACAGGTCGAGGTTCGGAGTTCGTTCGCGCGTTTGTTACGAAATGGAGACATCGACCAGGCGGACTTTGAAATAGCCGTTAAAAAGTGGCTCACGATATCAGAACGCGCCCATGAGCTGCCCCCATCGCCGCGCGTCATTGGAATAGCGTCGGATCTTCCCGACAAGTATGGTGTCCGAGCACTAGACGCCTTTCAACTCGCCGCCGCCCTCGTTTGGTGCAAAGAAAAGCCGAGAAATCGCCCGTTCGTCTGCGCGGACCGGCGGCTTGGTGAAGCGGCAAGTGACGCGGGGTTTGATGTGGTTTCGCTTTAATCCCAGATCTCCAGCTCCTAAGATTTGTCGTATGAAAACAAACACTGTCTGCTATGAGGGCATTCAACGGATTTTTCGGAACGCTGTCGTTGGCTACTTGCGAAAGGAACTGACAAACGCTTTTCCCGAGGACGTAAGTTCTAAGCTGTCATCTTCCTTCACAGTTGAAGAGTGGGAGCGAACGCAGAAACACGCTCATGGCCCTCGAAACACCGGAGCATTAAGCCTTCCGATCAAAGACGATTTCGATATTCTAAGCGTCAATCACTTCTTCAGTATATTCGATAGGTACTACGAAGTGCTTGTGCATTCAAAGCAGCCTGCACCTACGAACGATTCGAAGGAAAAGGGGCAACAGAAGAAGAAGCTTCTCGAATGGTTCAAGACGATTAAGGATCTACGAGACCCACTCAGTCATCCTGCTGATGACGATTTCTCGCGAGAGGACGCCTACGTGCTTCTCGACAGCGCTCGACGAGCATTAATTCGAATCAATTTGGTAAATGAAGCGGATGAGATTAAGAAGTTAATGGACCAGATGTATAAGGGTGGTTCGGTTAAGGAAACCGTAAACCCACTTGAGGCTGAACTGCCCGCCCGAGAATCCGTCGTTATGGATTTTATCGGTCGAGATCTAGAGATTGGCCAATTGCGCGAATGGTTTTCTGACCCAATGATGCGTAGATGGGCGCTTGCAGGGAAAGGCGGACTAGGAAAATCGGCTCTTGCGTATAAGTTTGCTCTGGACGTAGTAGAAAAGGCTCCTCCTCCATTTCAGACCGTTATATGGCTAAGCGCTAAAAAGAAACGCTTCGTCGAAGGAAAGTCGGTTGATATTTCGACGCCTGATTTTTCAGATTTGGAATCTGCGCTAGATCTTTTGTTGGCCCATTTCGGATGGCTTGAAGCAATGGACCAGGCGATTAATGCGAAACAACGCCAAGTTTTGGAATTGTTGGATCAGTTTCCAGCCTTTATCGTCGTTGACGATATAGATAGTTTGGAGTCCGAGAACGAGAATGTCATTGAATTCTTTAGTATTCAGGTACCTCAAACAAAATCTAAGGTTCTATTTACCTCGCGAAGAGTGATTTTCGGGATGGGTGGCACTACGACCCACGTCAAGGGTCTCGCGAAGGTTGACGCTGAGGCGTTTGTTTCGTCGCGTTGTGAACAAATGGGTTTCGACCCATCGGTTTTGCCGAAGGAAGTACGCGACGACATTATTTCGGTTACTGAAGCGTCTCCTCTCTACATAGAGGATTTGATTCGATTAATTGCAATCAAGCAACCTCGGGAAGCAATCAAACTATGGAAAGAGAAAGGCGGCATCGACGCGCGAAAGTATACCTTAGGTCGAGAATGTGAATTGCTCACGGAAGACGCCCTAAAAGTACTGCTAACTGCGTGTATAGCACAGGGAAGAACGTCAATGCCGGAAATCGAAGCTGTTCTCGGAATAGATTCTTTACGAGTTGCAGCCGCACTCCAAGAGCTACAAAAGTTGTTTCTAGTTCCTTTACCTAGCTTGGTTGAGGGTGAACAACGATTTGAAGTGAACGCAAACACAAGAGCGCTCGTTCGCGAGGTGCACGGACAGTCAGACCAATTTCGCCGCTTGTTAAGCACATATCGTAAGGTAACGACCGGAGTCTCCTCTGAGGGTAAGTATGAAACGGAAGGAATCGCACGCCAATCCGTTTTCTTTGTAAAAGTCGGCAAATTCGAAGAGGCGGAAACGCTGTTACTGAATGCGATTGCGAGGTTCCCGAGCAATGCCGAACTGATTGGTTTACTCGGTTGGGTTTATAAAAAATGGCCGCCGGCTCGGGTTGTCGACGCGCGCGAGCGCTCTGCTAGAGCGGCCCAACTCAGATGCGAGCGCTTCGAAACCCTTGACCACTGGTGCGATATGGAAATAGCCCAAAAAGAATGGAGAAAGGCTGCCGCGGCTGCGGAAAGTGCCATGAGAATTTTTCCGGGCCATAAGAAGTTACTTTATTACTCAGGCTATGCGCGAAGCAGATTTGGAAGAGAGTTGATTAATAGTTTTCAGGATGAAAAAGGTTTCAAGGAAATAGACGCCGCGAAAAAACAGCTCAAGTTGGCTCTTGATTCAAAGAATGAGTTCTCAGGGAGGCGGGAGGAGTTGAACTCGAGAATCTATCGCGCATTGGTTCTCGCTTGTGAAGCAATTGGAGATCGGGACGGACTCGACCACTATTTTTCGCGGTGGAAAAAGCATGATCCGGATGATTATACTTTGGACACAGAGTGGAACCGTATTTCCAGAACGTTTCGCCTCTAGTTTGCGATCTCTTTATGAAGACAATTATTAGAGCGGGACGAGTCGTAACTGCCGTCGACGACTACAAGGCAGATATCCTCATCGAGGAGGAAACGATTTCGATGATCGGGAAATCGCTCGACATCGAAGCCGACAAGGTCATCGATGCGGCTGGGAAACTTGTCATTCCGGGCGGGATCGATCCGCATACGCATATGGAACTGCCGTTTGGCGGGACTTCGTCGAGCGATGATTTTTTTACGGGCACGCGGGCGGCGGCTTTTGGCGGGACGACGACGATCATTGATTTTGCGGTGCAGACGAAGGGAGAATCGATGACAGCGGGCGTCGATGCGTGGCATAAGAAGGCAGAAGGCAAGACGTGCACTGATTACGGATTTCATCTCATCACGACCGAGTTTGAGGACGGCGATGAAAAAGAGATGTATTCGCTGATGGACGAGGGCATCACTTCGTTCAAGCTGTTCATGGCGTATCCGGGAGTTTTCCTCGCGGATGACGCGACGATCTTTCGTGCGATGTCGGCAGCAGGTCAGCGAGGCGGCCTGGTCTGTATGCACGCCGAGAACGGCATTGTTATAAATGAGATCATCAAACGCTTTCTTGCTGACGGGCGAACGGCGCCGAAGTATCATGCGTTGACTAGGCCGACCATCGCCGAGGCCGAAGGCGTGCACCGAGCTATTGCAATTGCCGAGATGGCCGAATCTCCGGTCTATATCGTGCATTTAAGCTGCACCGATGCGCTGAATCAGGTCCGTCAGGCGAGAGATCGCGGCATTCCGGCGTTTGCTGAGACGTGTCCGCAATATCTTTTTCATTCGATCGAGGATTACGGCGACGGCTGGGACGGTGCGAAATACGTGATGACGCCGCCGCTGCGTGAAAAGCACAATTGCGGTGAGCTTTGGAAAGGCCTGAAAATGGACGACCTGCAAGTCATCTCGACCGACCATTGCCCGTTTTGCATGAAGGAGCAAAAGGAATTGGGCCTAGGTGATTTCACCAAGATCCCGAATGGAGCGCCCGGCGTCGAGAACCGGCTTGCGCTGATCTATAACGGCGGCGTTGTCGAGAACAGAATTTCGCTCAATCGCTTTGTCGAATTGACCTCGACGGCGGCCGCGAAGATGTTCGGGATGTTCCCAAAGAAAGGTACGATCGCGGTTGGCTCGGACGCCGACATCGTCATCTTCGATCCAAACGGCGAAACGACATTCGGCGTCGAGAATGAACATATGAACGTCGATTATTCTTCCTACGAAGGCTGGAAGATCAAAGGCAAGGTCGAGACCGTCCTCTCACGCGGCCGCGTCGTGATCGACAACGGCGAACATACCGGCAAACAAGGCGACGGGCAGTTCATCAAACGGGGCGAATGCGTTAAAGTATGAGACCTTAGGCGTTGAGAATTGTTGAGACACAACGAGGTTTCTTATGAGAAGGGATAAGGGAAACTCCGTTTGGCTTTTGCCGTTGGTGCTTGACGGCGGCCTCGTAGTCGATTTTCGAGACGATCATGTCCACGTTCAGCTTGGCGACGGGCTGAAAGTTACGTCGGAGCAGCGCAATGTTGTGTGGGGCCGCATCGCCGAGATCTGTGAGAAGAACGGGACGCGGCGTGTGTTGGTCGAAGGCCGAGCGCCCGAGGGTGTGTTCGACACATCTGTTGTGATCGACGCCGGGCTTAAAACGGCAACGGTTCCGAGGTTGTGGATGGCCTTCTGTTTTGAAGCGTTCGTCCCTGATGAGCTTAGCGAGCTTTATGAGACCGTGGCGGCTTCGAAAGGCATTCGTGTCAGACACTTTTCCAGTAGAGAAAGCGCGCTGCAATGGCTTCGGAACAACGTTCCTTCATAGCAATACATAGCCGGCCCCGATCATGGTTTGGAGATTACCGCTTGATATATTCAGACATTTTACTTTCGCAAAAGCTGGAACGGACGGAGGGGCGTGCCAATGCTGATTTTGTTGAAACGCGTGCCCGGATCGATCCGGCATGCGGTGCGGAATGGATAGACGTTGGCGGAACGTATGCCATGTTTGACGGCGTCGGGTCACCGCTGACACAAACGTTTGGGCTAGGCATTTTTGAAGAGGCCACGAATGATCATCTTGAGCGGCTCGAATCCTTTCTTAGAGAACGCGGCGCCGAAGTCTTTCATGAGGTCAGCCCAATGTCCGACCTGTCGCTTCTTTCACTGTTAGGCGAACGCGGCTATCGGCCGGTTGAATTAACGAGCGTAATGTATCAAGGACTGACACCGGGCCGCCCGGCCGGGGAACCAAAGAACCCAGCCATTTCAGTTCGAAGGATCCGTGATGATGAGGCCGACTTGTGGGCCGAGACCGCTGCGGAAGGCTGGTCGACCGAGCATGAGAGCCTGGGCGAGTTCATGCTCGCGTTCGGGAAGATAGCCGCACGGGCCAATGGCAGCCATCCTTTTATTGCCGAGATCGGAGGACGGCCGGTCGGTGCAGGAAGTTTTGCGATCTACGAGGATGTGTGCGTCCTTTCCGGTGCCGCCACGGTGCCGGATGCTCGCCGCCAGGGTGTCCAGAACTCCCTGCTCAGGGCCCGGTTGGCGTTTGCCGTTGAGAGTAAGTGCAGTCTTGCCATGATGTGTGCGCTTCCCGGAAGTCAATCGCAAAAGAATGCGCAGAAGAATGGTTTTGATATCGCATATACGCGGACAAAATGGGGTCAGAACCACCTGCGGTAGCGGGCGGTTTAAGACGAGCTTTTCCGGATTCGCTCAACGGCCAGAGTTCCAACATCAAACCACCCGCTACCGCAGGTGGTTCTGACATTGGCATGCCGCGAAATTTATTTTTATTTGGCGGGATTTGATCTATAATCACGGCAGTATTTTCACTCGAAACTAATGCAGAACGCTGATTCGGATCAGATCACGCTGCTGCTTGCTGACTGGGGCAAAGGCGACCAGGTTGCCCTGGAACAGTTGATGCCGCTTGTTTACGATGAGCTGCGGCGGATGGCAAAGCGTTATATGAACCGCCAGCCGGCGGGGCATACCTTTCAAACGACCGAGCTGATCCACGAGACATACCTCAAACTCGCCAAACAGAATGAACAGAATTGGCAAAACCGGGCGCATTTTTTTGGCGTGGCGGCCAAGGCGATGCGGCATATCTTGGTTGATTACGCGCGGGCGAAGCAGAGCCAGAAACGCGGCGGATGGCAGGAAAAGATCACGCTGGCCGACGAAATTGCGACTACGAAGGGCAATTCAAAGGAGATAGTCGCGCTGGACGACGCGTTGAAGAATCTTGAGCAGATCGACACCCGCCGAAGCCGCGTTGTCGAATTAAAATTCTTTGGCGGCCTGACCGCGGAAGAGATCGCCGAGGTTTTGAACATTTCCGCCGAAACCGTTAAACGCGATTGGAAATTTGCCCGCACATGGCTGCTTCGTGAACTGGCGGGAGCTGAATAAGATTTGGGAAGCCTTTTTTCTATCATTGGTGACGCTTATTTCCGCCGATTTACGTTTGATGAATTAAGGCTGGTCTTTCCCGGTCAAGTTTCGGGCGGGAATACGATCGATCTTAAGAATAGCTGACAGCTTTGCAGCTATTTTTACTCTTTTCTGGCGTAAATGGACATTGAACGATTAGATCAGATCGAAGCTATTTACCACGCCGTGCTCGAATGTCCTGCGGGCGGGCGAGAGGCGCTATTCGGCAAATTATGCGGTGCCGACGCCGAACTGCGCCGCGAGGTCGAATCGCTGCTTGCTTTTGAAAAAACGCCGGAAGTGTTTTTGGATTCGACGCCTGAATCGCTTGCCGCCGAAATGTTTTTTCAAGAGGAAGAGCCGCCGAATTCGGTGGGCAAGGAGTTCAGTCATTACAAGGTCATCAAACTCATCGGGACCGGCGGAATGGGCGAGGTCTATTTGGCCGAGGACACCAAACTCAGACGAAAGGTCGCCTTGAAGCTTTTGCCGCCCCAATTTTCAGCCGACCAGGAACGCAACCGACGGTTTGTTAAGGAAGCCCGTGCCGTTTCAGCGCTCAATCATCCGAATATCATCACGATCTACGAGATAGAAGAAGCCGAAAACTTTAGTTTTATGGCTACGGAATTTATCGACGGGCTGACCTTGCGCGACCAGATCGCGGACAAGCTCTTGAGCTGGCAGGAGTCGGTCAAGGTGGCGATCCAGATCGCGGGCGCGCTCGAATCGGCGCATTCGGTCGGCATCGTTCACCGCGATATCAAACCGGCGAATATCATGGTCCGCCGCGACGGGATCGTGAAAGTTTTGGATTTCGGCCTGGCAAAGCTGACGGCGCCGGATTCCGGCGATCACGAGACGCTCGACCATACGGCGCCGCACCGCGTGATGGGCACGATAAATTATATGTCGCCGGAACAGGCCCTCGGCGAAACGATCGACGCCCGGACCGATATCTTCAGCTTTGGCGTCGTGCTTTTTGAAATGCTGACCGGCGGCCTGCCGTTTGCGGGAGCGGGCGCAAGGGTGATGTCGAAAACTGAGATCCCGTCGGTTTGCGAATCCAATGATGACATCCCTTCAACCCTCGACCAGATCGTAAAACACGCACTTAAGAAGGACCGCTATTCGCGCTATCAGACCTTTGCCGAATTGCGGGCGGACCTGAAAAGCCTCTTGCGCGATTCGGACACCGGTTCGTTCGATTATGCGTTTACGAACGAGACTGTTCAGATGACCGGCCCGAACAGTAATATTCCGCGAACCGGAACGAGCGATCAAAGTGTTTCAAGATCAAGATGGTCACCGGCCTGGCTGGCGGCTCCGATCTTTATTTTGGCGCTTGCCGCCGCATTTGGCGTTTATCGAAAGTATTTTTATGTCGAGAGTGCGGCGGCCGTTGCTTTCCAATCGATCAAGCTTGATGTTCTTACGGCAAACGGCCTGATCAATTCGGTCGCGATCTCACCTGACGGGAAATATATCGCTTATTCGAAAAGCGAAGAGGACGGACGCGAGAGCCTTTGGCTGAGGCAATCCGCAAGCGCGGGCGACACACAGATAGTTCCGCCGGGTGAAGCGAAATATGATTTTTTGAGATTTTCGCCCGATGGAAATTCTCTTTATTCGGTCGCAACGGCGGGTGAGGATGAAGCCGCATCGCTTTATCAAATGACGTCGCTCGGCCGAAATCGCCGCAAGATGATAGCCGGTGTGGACAGTCAGATCTCGTTTTCGCCCGGTTCGAACGAGATCGCTTTTATCAGGGTTGCCGGCGCCGATAATTCGATCGTCATTACCGACGCACAGGGCGGTAATGAGCGCATTTTAAGGACACGGAAATATCCTGAAGTTTTTGGCGACGAGGTTTCATGGTCGCCGGACGGCCGTCTGATCGCGGTCCCGACGCTGACGCGCGGTGCGACCTATGCCGGCGGAATGGCGGTGGTCGATGCGGCGACAGGCGTCGAAACAAAAATTCCGCTGAAGGAAGAAAAACTGCTTCGCATCAGCCAGATCGCCTGGGTAAACGACGGCAAAGGCCTGATCTATACGCCGTACGCGGCGGACATGGGGCAGCGATATCAGATCAGATACGCTGCCTATCCGAGCGGGGAAGTCCATGATGTGACAAATGACCTTTCCAGCTACGAAGATTTCAGCATGACCGCCGATTCGCAGACGATGGTCGCCGTCCAGCGCGAATATTCGATGGGCATTTGGCTTACGGCCGAAAATGATTTCAAAAGCTCGGTCAGCATCAATTCAAAGACGGCGGCTG